>NZ_RAWQ01000250.1:0-13183 GCF_003668965.1 Corallococcus sp. AB030 | reverse complement strand
GGGCTGGGCCTGGGGGTCCTGCTCCTCGCGCTGACAGGCACGGGCGCCCGCCTGGCCGAGGCCCTGAGTGGCTTCTATTCGGGCCGCCCGGAGCTCTGGCCGGAAGTGGCGCGACAGGTGGGTGAGCGGCTCACGGAGGGCGGCCTCCGGACCGGAAGCGTCTGTCTGGCGCTGGGGCTGCTCCTCGTCTGGAGGAAGCTCCAGCCACGGCCCCTGGCCCTGGTGCTCGTCACCCTCGTCGCGGTGGACGTCGCCTGGGTCACCGAGCCCGTGTACGTGTCCTGCGACCGCGACCTCATTGAGGCGCAGCCCCTCTTCGTCGAAACGATGCGGCAGCGCGTGGGGGGCGAAACGCTGCTCGGCCAGACGCGTGTGTACACCGCGGTCGCGACCATCCAGCAGCCGAGTCTGGAGGGACTGTCCCTGGACGACAGGGACGCGGCGGCGAACCTGACGATGCTCGTTCCCGACGTGGGAGCGCGTTGGGGAGTGGAGGCCGCGAACTGGTACCTGCCCACGCTCTCCGCGCGCGTTGGGGCGCTGCTCAAGGACCAGCGCCAGTGGTGGCGGCGCTACGCGGGGCTCGCGGGAGTGGGCTTCTTCACCCTGGACACGCTCCAGGTCCAGAAGCGGGGGATGGAGAAGTACGTCGTGGCGGAGAGCGAGCCCTTCGGCGTGCAGCTGCTCGCGAACCCGCTCGCGCTGCCTCGCGTCTACCTCGCGGCGCCGCGTTGCGTGGCGGGCCCGGAGGAGAGCCTGGCCCTCATCGCCTCCAGCGACTTCGTTCCCGGACGCCAGGCGGCCGTGGAGTGCCTCACGCCCCTGCCCCAGCCCGCGCCGGACGCGGAGCTGGGCAGCGTCCGCGTCGTGGAGCGCGACCCGGACGGCTCCACGGTGGAGGTGGATGCGAAACAGCCCGCGGTGCTGGTCGCCTCGGAGGCCTATTTCTCGGGCTGGACCGCCACCGTGGACGGTGCGCCCGCGGAGGTGCTTCCCACCAACCACGCCTTCCTTGGCGTGGCGCTTCCGGAGGGGCGGCACCAGGTGATCTGGCGCTTCATCCCTCCGGGACAGGGCATGGCCCTGGCGGTGAGCGGACTGGGCGTGGGCCTCTGCCTCTTGCCGTGGCTGCTCCGCCTGCGGCGCGTCCGCCGGGCGTGAGCGGAGGTTTCAGCCCCTGGGAGCGCCAGGCCCACCGCGGGTGGCGCGCATCAGCGCCCACCGCAGCACGGCCATGATGGCGCCCACCACCACGGCGAGCAGGAAGATGACCGCCACGGTGACGAGGCCGAAGACGACGCGCACGCCCAGGTCGGTGATTCGGCCGCTGAAGTACGCCTCGCGCAGCGGCTCCATGGCGCGCACCAGCTCCAGCGCCCGCGCCGGCAGCGAGTCGAGCGCCATGGAGAGGCGCTCGAAGAAGGGCTTGTGGTACCGCCTCCGGACGGACTCCACGACGATGCCCGTCAGCAGGTAGAGCACCGACAGCAGGAAGGCATTGCCCCACATGACCTTCAGCAGGGGGGAGGACGGGGGCCGCGGGTCGCTCACGTCGACCACGCTAGCGCGACGCCCGGCGCTTGAGGAGCGGAAGGGCCTTCTTCACCCGGTTCGCCTCCGACGCGCCCCCCGCGAGCTTCAGGAAGGACTCGTAGGCCTCCACCGCCCGGGGCAGCTCCGCCGTCTCGCGCACCAGCACGTCCGCCAGCGCCAGGTGCGCCAGGCCATCCGTGGGCTCCAGCTCCACGGCCTTGGCCAGCGCCTCGCGCGCGGGGGCCTCCTGACGCTGCTTGAAGGCCACCAGGCCCAGGGCCAGGTACGCGCGCCCGTTGTAGGGGGCCAGCTTCACGGCCTCGTCCGCCGCCGCGCGGGCCTCCTTCACGGCCCCGGCGCCCAGCAGCACCCGCGCCAGCGTCACCTGGGCGAAGGCCTTGTCCCAGACGGTGGGCGCCTTGTCGGCCAGGTCCTGCAGCGTGCGCGCCGCGCCACGGCCACCGCCCGGCAGCTGCGCGTACAGCTCGCCCACGCGGCCGCACGTCGCGTCCGGCCCTTCCCGCCGCGCCGCCGCGAAGGCCGCGTCCGCGCTCTCCACCTGCCCCTGGCGCAGGAACGCCTGGGCGATTTCGCAGAAGGTGTCCGGGTCCTTGGAGTCCAGCTTGTTGGCGCGCTCCAGCGCGGAGAAGCCGCCCTTCGCGTCGCCGTTGGCGAACAGGAGCGCCGCGCGCAGCCGCTGCCCCTCCGCGTCTTCCGGCGCCAGCTTCACCGCCCGGCCGGAAGCCCCTTCCGCCTCCTTGCGGCGGCCGGACTGGTACAGCGCCAGCGCGAAGCCCTTCTGCGCGGCCGCGCTGCCCGGGTTGTCCAGCTGCCACGCCTCGAACTGCTTCAGCGCCTCCGGCGTGCGGCCCAGCGCCAGCAGCGTGCGGCCCAGGGCGTCGCGGGCCTCGCCATGCGCGCCGTTGCGCTCCACCGCCTGCGTCAGCGGCTTGAGCGCCATGTCCGGCAGCCGGCGAGACAGGAGCAGCCGCCCCAGCGAGCACGCGCCCTCGTAGTCGCGCGGGTCCTTCATCGCCTCGTCGAACTGGGTCTGCGCCTTGTCGAGCGCGCGCTCGCGCCAGTACACCTGCCCCAGCGCCACGCGCAGGTCCGTGCGGGGCTTCTTCGCCAGCGCCTTCTCCAGCACGTCGCGCGCCTGGGCGCCGTTGCCCTCGTGCGCGTCCGCCAGCGCGAGCCACGCGACGGCCTCCGGCGGATAGCGGTCGTTCACGCGCGTCTTGCCCAGCTCCACACGGGCGCGCTTCCAGTCCCCGAGCCGCGCGTACGCCGCGCCCCGCACCAGCGACACCTTGCGGCCGCCGTCGGCCTCCAGCCGCTGCAGGGCCTCCTTCTCGCGGTCGCGGTCCAGCAGCGTGCGCCCCAGGCCCTCCTTCGCGGCCTCGCTCTTGGGCTGCAGCTTCAGCGCGGCTTCATAGGCCTGCTGCGCGGCCTCCAGCTTGCCCGCCGCGCGGCCCGCGGCCCCGAGCGCCAGCTGGAAGTCCATGGCCAGCGGCCCCTGCACGCCCTTGGAGAGCATGGTGCGCGCCTCGTCGTACTTACCCAGCGCGGACAGGATTTCGCCATGCACCAGTTGCTGACGGGGCTGGAGCGCGGGGGGCAGCTTCGCGTCCTGCGCGAGCGGCGCCACGTCCGCCAACGCCGCGTCCAGGTCCTGCTCCAGCGCGAGCCGGCTCTCCGCCATCCCGATGCGGGCGGCGGGGTGCTCCTTGGAGACGTCGCGCGCGCGCTTGAACATCTCCAGCGCCTGCGCGAAGTCCTCGGAGGCGAGGTAGTAGTCCCCCAGCGCCACCAGCGCGCGGACGTTGCCCGGCGACGCCTTGAGCGCGCGGTCGAAGCGGTCCAGGGCCTTCTTCTCGTCCTTGGCGGCGATGAGCAGGCTGCCCGCGAGCGCGTGCACCTCCGTCACGTCGTCCTGCGAGGCGAGCAGCGCGCGGTTCGCGGACTCACGGGCCCGGTCGTCGGCGACGAGCGCGTTGGTGGCCAGCACCAGGCCATTGAAGCCGTCCTTCACGCCCGGCTTCTCCAGCGCCTCCAGCGCGAGCCGGCGGTCCTCCGCGTTGGCGCCGTGGTCCAGGTAGCGCAGCGCGTGCGCGTAGCCCGCGAGCGCCCAGGCGGCGGGGCTCGCTTCGTCCATGTCGCGCGCGCGGTCGAGCTGGCGGAGCGCTTCATCCAGCGACGCGCCCGTGTCCTGCGCGACGGCGCGCTTCGCGAGCTCCAGCGTCTCCGACAGCGTCTGGCCACCCTGACGGGAGCGGTAGAGGATGAAGAAGCCCGCGCTCGCGCCCAGGAAGATGAGGGCCACGAAGAGCGCCACGGTCTTCGCGCCATAGCGCTCGAGGAGGGACTGCTTCGCCCGCTCCTTGGCGATCTTCTCGTGCATCTCGCGCTCGTACTTCGCCGCGAGTGCCTCCGTGTCCTTCGCGTTCGCCGCCGCCTTGTTGCGGGCCGCGGCCGCCGCCAGCTCCGTCGCATCCGGGATGTCGTCCAGCAGCGAGCGCTTGCCGCCCGAAGCCGAAGCGACCGGAGCCGGCGTCACCGGCGCGGCCGCGCGAGCCCGCACCGCCTCCGGAGGAGGAAGGTCCCCGAGCAATCCCCCGCCCTGCGACGCGGAGGGTTCATCCGCCGGAGGAGCGTCCGGGAGATCCGCCAGCATCCCGGACTTGCGCCCACGGCTGGAGGCCCCTGGATCCGCCGCCTGCACGGGAGCGGAAGGAGCCTCCACGCTCGGATCCGACGGCGCGGCGTCGCCACGTGCCGGATCCGCGGAGTCACTCGAGCCGGACTCCTGGCCCGAGGCCGAAGCGCCTTCGCTCGTCGGATCCGCACCCGACGCCGCACGTCCTCGGCCCGAGCCCGGCTCCTGTCCCGGATCCACCGGACCGCTGGCCGCACGCCCGCGCCCCGAACCGGGCTCCTGCCCCGGATCCACCGGACCGCCACGCGCCGCATCCCGCCGCGAGGCGCCCTGATCATCCGACTCCACGGGGCCAGGGCCCCGAGCGTCCTCCGCCACCGGCGTCCCGGCGGGAGCCGAGGGCCCACCATGCGCCTCGATGGAGGCGACCCTGGAGGCCGCCTGCGCATCCGTTCCACCCGCCGGCGTCTCCGTCCGGGCGGCGCGGCGCGGCTCCAATCCGGCCGCCGCGGCGGCACGCGCCTCGAACGCGGACGGGGCCGCTTCCGAACCCGGCGGCTCCGGAGCGTCCTCCTCCGGCGCGGCCGCGGGGGTCGCCAGGACGCCCAGGTCCGCGAAGATGGGCGCCGGTCCACCGGACAGCGCCTGCTGGGCCTGATCCAACCACTGCTTCACGCGCCCGTTGTTGGGCTGCAGCGCCACGGCTTTGCGCAGAATCGGCAGCGCGGAGCGGTACAGCCCCCGCTGCAGGAGCACGTCGCCAATGAGGTTGTAGGCGTACGGGTTGTCCCGCTCGATGGCGATGGCCTGGTCGAACTGCTCCATCGCCTCCGCGGGCCGCCCCAGCTGGATGAGCGCCTTGCCCCACAGCACCCGCCCCACGACGGACGTGGGGTGGTTGGAGATGCCCTGCGTACACACCTCGATGGTGCGCTGCGCGTCTCCCTTCTCCAGCAGCGCCTTCGCCAGCTCCACGAAGACGGAAGAGGTCGGGTCCTGCCGGAGGAGCTGCTCGTAACGCTCCACCATCGACTTGGCCATGTTGAGTCGCGACTCCGGTGCGCTTAGCGGGGGAGCGCGGACCATACCACTGCCCTCGTCCGTTCCGCCCAGCGGCTGGTAGCGTCGCGGCCATGAAACGCCTGTCTGCCCTGCTGGTCGCCCTGTTCCTCGGTGGGGCCTGTGCCCACACCCCTCCCAAGTCGGACATGGAAGCGCTCCGCCCCGTCGTCGAGGGCTTCCACAAGAACCTGCGCTGGAGGAACTACCGCACCCTGACCACCTTCCTCGTCCCCGAGGAGCGCCAGGACTTCGACCGCAAGCGCCGCGAGCTCCACGACGACCGCGACCTCACCGTCACCGACTTCGAAATCGAGGACGTGAAGCTCGCCGAGGACGGCCGCCACGCCACCGTCCACAGCCGCATCCAGTGGATGCGCCTGCCCTCCGTCACGGAGCAGACCGACACCGTCACCTCGGAGTTCGTCTTCCGGGACGGCGCCTGGCTGCTGGAGAAGCAGCTGTCGGGACCCTTCGCGGGCGAGCTGGAGCCACGGGAGAAGCCGTCCCCGTAGCCCGCAAAAAAGTCGCCCACCGTCTCGGGGCCGGCCGAGACGATGGGCGTCGAGAGTTCCCCAATGGAACCCCCTACCAGGGTGACGATGTCGCGCGGTACTTCCGGCCCGCTGCGACCCCGCCGTGTTGCCTGGTCTCTAGAGCAATGCGAGTGCCAACCGCTCCGCCCCCCTGCCCCACCTCCGGTTCCCACGGGAAATCAGGTACTTGGCGGCACTCACTCCCCGTCGTCACCGTCCCCTGCCTGACAGGGTTGTCAGGCCCTCCCTGCCATCCCGCCACGTCCCCCCTGACATGGCTGTCAGGGAACTGTCGCGGGGTCCCACGAAAAGCCGCTACTCGCCGATGACGGAGCGGATGGTGTCGCGCATGGAGTGCCGGGACTTCCAGCCCACGTCCTGGACCCAGCGGTTGCCGTCCACGGCGCAGAGGAACTGGATGTGGTCCAGCTCCGGCGGCGGGAAGTTGGCCAGCCGGTAGCGGAACATCAGGCCCAACAGGGGCCGGGCCACGGGGTGTGGCACGGGGATCGCGGTGTGGCCCAGCTCGCGCAGCACGGCGGACAGGGGCACCTGGCCGGGGCCCACGACGTTGTAGACGCCCTTGGGCTCCGGGCGCAGGGCCTCCACCATGGCGCGGGCGACGTCCTCCACGTGGATGAGCTGCACCATGGGGTCGAAGCCCGCCATGGTCCACGGGTGGCGCAGCCGCAGGTAGTTGGACGGCGCGTTCTTGATGGTGGGCCCGACGATGTGGACGGGCCGCAGGATGACCGTCTCGATGTCGGGGTGCTTCCAGAAGAAGCTGTGCGCCAGCATGTCCACTTCGATGAGGTCGCGCACGCCGGAGAAGCGGCTCGCGGCCATCAGCGGCGCGTCCTCCGTGAGGAAGTTGGAGTTGTCCGGGCTGGGGCCGTAGACGTTGGCCGAGGACAGCACCACCACCTTCTTCACGCCGTACTTCGCGCAGTACTCCAACAGGCGCGTGGTCCCCACGACGTTGAACGAGTGGTGCTCCTCCTCGCTCATGCGCGGGTCATGCATGATGCCCATGTGGATGACGGCGCGGACCTCGTTCTTGCGGAAGACGTCCTCCGCCTTCTTCTTGCGCAAATCCAGCTGGTGCATCTCGACGTCCTTCGGCTTCCCGATGAAGGGACGCCGGTCGATGCCGATGATGCGCTCGCGCTTGTGCAGCATCTTCGCCAGCGTGCGGCCCAGGTTGCCGCTGATGCCGGTGACGACGACGGCCGGGCGCTTGTCCGCGACGGCGTCCTTCTCTTCCGTGGAGGCGCTCACCAGAACACGCCCCGGCGTTCCTTGAGACCCTGGTGGAGCATCGCCTGGATGGAGGCCTTCACGGTGCGCACCTTCTTGTCCAGTTCACTGTCCTCGTCGTCCGCGCGGCCGGTGAAGTGGAGCGCGTCGCCGAAGTAGATGCGGTACTTCGTGGGCAGCGGGAAGGGCGTGCCCGTGGGGGTGATGGGGAAGGACGGGAAGCCCAGCAGCTTCGCCACCGGCTTCAGGTTCATCAGCGCGGGCGCCTGCTCCTCCGCGCCCACCACGGCGATGGGGACGATGGGCGTGTTCGTCTCCAGCGCCAGGCGCATGAAGCCCAGGCCGAACTCCTGGAGCTGGTAGCGCTGGGGCCACAGCTTGTTGAGTCCGCGCGTGCCCTCCGGGAACACGAGGATGGCCTCCTCCGCCTCCAGCAGCCGCCGGCAGTTCTCCGGCGTGCCGACAATCTGGCCCACGCGCGCCATGAACGTGGAGACGTACGGCAGGGACGGCACCCACTTCTCCACCATGCTGCGGATGGCGCGCGGCGGGTTGCCCTCCACCATCAGGGCAATGCCAATCATCGCGCCGTCCAGGGGCAGCTGGCCGGAGTGGTTGGACACCAGCAGCACCCTCCCCGCGGGGATGCGGTCCGCGCCGTAGGCCTCCACCCGGAAGTAGTGGCGGTAGAGCCACATGAACGGGGCGATGGCGGCCAGGCTGTAGTCCAGGTTGAACCCGAACGGATCCACCCCGTACTCGTTCTCCGTCCGGGCCAGGGCCTGGAGTTGGTCGGACTGCTGCTCGCCGGCCATGCGCTCGGTCCAGCCGCGCAGACCCTTCTTCACCTTGTCGCTGAAACGCTCCAGCATGGGCTCGCTCCTTAGCACCCCCGCCCGCACGCCGGGAGTGGGCCCACAACCCGCGATGCCCTTCTGACGATAATCCGCCGGAAGGTCCCCCATGCGCATCCCCTCCAAGCCCTCCCGGACGTCCGCCTCGGGCTCCACCGTCGCCGCGACGGTGCTGACGCTCGCCTCCTCTGGCGCCACCGCCGGAAGGCTGGCCCCCGACGTCAGCGACTTCCAGCCCCAGGCCACCACGTCACGGACGGGCAACACCGTGGCGGTGAACACGCTGGCGCCCAAGCGGGCCCAGGCGTCCGGACTGGAGCGGCAGCCCTCACAGGCCGTGTCCTTCGTGCGCGACTTCAACGCGCGGCTGGACCTGCCACCCGCGCGCCTGAAGGAGAAGCTGGCGCAGATGCGCGCAAGCCCCTCCGCCATGTTCCGCGCCATGCCCGCCCTGTTCCACGCGGACCTGCGGGGCCCGTACGCGCAGGAGGCCCGGCTGACGGACCGGCCCGCGCCGGACATCCGGGTGGTGGGCGACGCGCACGTGGGCAACCTGGGCACGTTCCGGGGGCCGGACGGCAAGGCGGTGTGGGGGCTCAACGACTTCGACCAGACGGGCACCGCGTCGCCGGAAGCGGACCTCACGCGCCTGGCCACCAGCGCGGTCCTCACCGCGCGCGAATCGGGCCTGTCCGCGAGCGAGCAGATCAAGGCGGTGGAGGCGCTCGCGAAGAACTACTTCGAGACGCTGGAGCTGTTGGCGGACGGCGACGCGAACCCGGGGGCATTCCTGGACAAGAAGGAGTCCTCCGGGCCGGTGAAGGACCTCGTCAACAAGGCGCGCGACACGTCCGCCAAGGACCTGCTGTCCAAGTACGTGAAGCTCGACGGCGCGAAGGGCCCGCGCTTCCTCACGTCGGACACGCTCAAGCCGCTGGACGCGGAGAAGAAGGCGGCGGTGCGGACCGCGCTGGCGTCCTACGAGAAGACCCTGGACGGCACGGAGGGCGTGGCGGTCCCCCTGAAGGTGCTGGACCTGGCGGAGCGGCTGGACGCGGGGGGCAGCAGCTACGGCCTGGAGCGCGACTACGTGCTCGTGGGCGCGGCGGATCCGAAGGCGCCCCCCGTGCTGCTGGAGTTGAAGGAGCTGCTCGCGTCCGGCGTGGCGTCGCCCCCGGTGCCCGCGAACGGCGCGGACGTCGTGAAGGCGCAAGAGGAGCTGGGCGGAACCATGAATCCGCTCACGGGCGCGGTGAACATGGGCGGCCGGGCGTTCCTCTTGCGCGAGGTGGAGCCGGAGAAGAACAAGCTGGACGACGCCGTGCTCGGGAAGAAGAAATCCCTGCGCTCCACCTTCGAGCAGGCGGGCGTCGTGCTGGCCCGCGCCCACGGCAACACGCAGGCCCAGGCGAAGTGCCTGGAGGACTGGGTGGGCGGAGACACGAAGGAGGCCACGAAGCGGCTGGTCGCCTTCGCGCAGGCCTACGCGGATCAGGCCGAAGCGGACTGGAAGGCCCTGAAGGCCGCGCGCTGATCAGAGCGTGGCGGACAGCTGTCCCGCCGCGTCGCGCAGGGTGACGACATCGAAGTCGTCCTTGAGCCACTGGAAGATGCTGCGCAGCCGCTCCATCTTCTTCGTGGCGCTCACGCGCAGGTCGCGCTGCTGGCGCGCGAGCTCCGGCGGGATGCCGTCCGTGGCGTCCAGCACGTCGACACCGTGGAGCTCGAAGTTGAAGAAGGCATCCGCCCGGCACGTGCGGTACGCGGCGCGCATCGTGCCGCGAGGCAGGGTCGTCGCGAACGTGCCGATGAACGGGAAGCGCACCACCGGCGTCACCGTCATGGGCAGCTCCAGCACGGCCCCCGAACCGCGCCGGTAGGGCTGCGCGGGGTCAGGCCGGTACGGCACGCGCGGAGCCAGCAGCACGCGAGGGGTGTCCAGCACGGAGCGCGACGGCCGCCCCAGCGCCGCGAGCGCCCCCATCACCGCCGCCTTCGCCGCGTAGTACGGGGCCGCCGGAAACGCGGATGAACCGTACTGGTAGCCCTGCGCCACGGTGGCCGCGTACAGGTCCGCGTTCAGCGTGTAGCCCGGGGCACGAAACCCGGAAGGACGCACGCCCACGGCCTTCAGGATGGCCGCGTCCGCGCGCGACAGGTCCTCTGAAATGGCATCCGGCCCACGCCGGGTGAGCGCGTAGTCATGGGCGTGGCTGTGGCTCGCAATCTCCACACCCGCCGCGTGGGAGCGCCGCATGCCGTCCGCCGCGCCGGGGTCCGACTCCAGGTCCTCGCCGATGACGAAGAACGTCCCGGGCACGCCCACCGCCGCGAACAGCTCCAGGAAGCGCTGCACCGCCACGCGGTGGATCAGAGTCCGCGCGCGCTCATCGAGCAGCGACTCGGGCAGCCCGTGGATCCGGCAGTAGTGCGGCAGCGAATCCAGGTCGACGGAGATGGACGCCAGGCGCGCTGCCGTCATGGGGCGACCCTCCGCTCAGGTCCCGCGGACGCGGATGACGTAGAAAAGCTTGCCCACGTTCTTGAGCACGTTGGGCACGCGCTTGAACAAGTGGATGGACGGCTGGCGCTTCTCATGGAGCTGGATGGGGATCTCCATGACGTTCAGTCCCTCGCGCCACGCGCGGATGACGAACTCGCTGGCGAACACGTCCATGTCCACCACGCATTTCTGGATGACGGGCAGCAGCGCTTCCCGGCGGAACGCCTTCAGGCCGTGCGTGTCCGTGCCCTGGAAGCCCAGCGCCACGCGCAGCAGCTTGTTGTGCACCCGCGTGGCCGCGCGGCGGACGAAGGGGCGCTGGTCGCTCGCGCCCTTGGCCGCCTTGGAGCCCACGACCATGTCCGCCTCGCCGCGCTCCAGCCGGGGCAGCGCCGCGTCGTAGAAGGTCAGGTCGCAGAGGTCGATTTCATCGCAGACCACGTAGGTGCCCTGGGCCTTGAGGATGCCGGCCTTGAGCGCCACGCCGTAGTTCGGCGTCTCCGAGTGGAACCAGCGCAGGCGCGGGTTCTTCGCGCAGATTTCTTCCAGGAGCCGGGGCGTCGCGTCGCGCGAGCCGTTCTCCGCGAAGATGATTTCGTAGTCGAGCCCGCGAGCATCCAGCCCCTGACGCAGCTCTTCGGCTGCCTGGGCGATGATGGATTCCTCGTTGTAGACGGGGATGACGACGGAGAGGTGCAGGGCCATGGGTCCGGAAATGCGAAGGGAAGGCCCTGGGGCGTAGCACGCCCCCGGACCACCGTCGACAGGAGACGACTCCCTGCGTCAGCCGTTCAGCGTCCGGGCGCAAGCCCGCCCGTCCAGGATGGCGTCCTCCATGGAGGCGTACTCCCACTTTCCATAGCGCCCCGCCATGAGGATGCCGGCGTGCTCCAGGAAGCGCTTCACCTCCGCCATCGCGGGGCCGTAGGCGTCGTCGTAGAGGACGTACGCGTTGGGAATCTCCCGCCCCTTCGCGAAGAGGATGTCGTCCGCCGAGTGGATCATCCGCGAGCGCACCAGGTCCTCCACCGCGTACTTCTCCGCGTCCGCCACGGACAGCTCTCCGTGATGGCTGAACTCCACGGAAAAGCTGGCCGTGTCCGGCGGGGCCAGGGGCGCGAACACCGCCGACGGCGCCCCGATGCGGTACGAGTGGAACTCCGGCTCCGGCAGGTAGATCCAATGCCACGGCTGGCGGTTCGCGCCCCGGGCGCCCACGCACACGTACGTGACGATGAAGGCGCGCAGGCGCTTCGTCGCGGCCCGCACCTCGTCCGGCACGCCGGAGGCGCCCTTCCCGATGAGCTCCACCAGCGTGGGCAGCGCGATGGAGGACACCAGCCCCGAATACGGCACGGTGCGCCCGTCCGACAGCGCGACCTGCTTCGTCTTCCAATCGATGGAGACGGGCTCGGTGCGCACGCTCAGCTCGCCGCCCGTCAGGTGCTGCTTCATCGCGCGCGCCAGGCTCTCGATGCCGCCCTCGCGCGGGTAGAGGAACGACGCGTTGTAGCCCAGCTGATCACTGCCCGCGCCGAGCGCCCCGTCCACGACCTCCTTGAGGGAGGGGCGCGGCACGAACCGGCCGACCCACGCGGCGGACATCTCGCGCGGGTGCACGGTCCAGAGCTTCTGGTTGTAGGGCAGCATGAAGTTCTTCGCGAAGCCCTCGCCCATGTAGCGGAGGATGAACTCCTCGAAGTTCACGGGGTCGCGCTCGCGCAGGGCGCGGCCCTTCTCCCCGTAGATGGCCTCCACGTAGCCGACCAGGTTCTCCGCCACGACCTCCGGCGGCAGCCCGTGGGTGTTCACCTGGTAGGGGAAGCGGGTGAAGGTGTCGCGCGAGAAGATGGCGGCGCGGCGCTGGATGCGCACCAGCTGGTCCGGGAGCCAGAGCGTGTTGACCAACTCCTGGATTTCCGGGTCGCGCAGGTGGAGCCAGTGACCGGTGGGGTCGAAGTAACACCCGTCGATGACCTCGGTCTTGATGAGGCCGCCGACCCGGTCGGACTTCTCGATGAGGCGCCAGGGGCGCTTGAGGAAGTGCGCGGTGGACAGGCCCGCCAGGCCCGCTCCGAGGATGACGATGGGATCCATGCGCCGCCGGGTCTACCACCCCGGGAGGGGACCTGGAAAAGGGATGCACACTGTTGGTGTTGGCGGGCGCCCGCCCTCCTGCCCGGCCGGGTGACAACAGTGCGCGCTGGGGACGCGTTCTTTCCGGGCTTGAAACGGCTCTGCTAGCCTGCACGCGCCGCGCGGACCATCGCACGCCCCCGTCATTGCTGCGCGTGCGCGCGCCAGCCGGTCTCGTCGAAGGAAAACAATGAAAGTCTCCTGCCCGTCGTGCCAGACGAATTACAACATCGATGACAGGCGGATCCCGCCCGGCGGCGCGAAGCTGAAGTGCGCCCGGTGCCAGACCACGTTCCCCATCAAGGCCGATGGCGCGAGCGGCGAAGCTCCCGAGGCCGCGGCGCCGCAGCCCGCCGCCATTCCGC
Source organism: Corallococcus sp. AB030 (assembly GCF_003668965.1). Classification (NCBI taxonomy): domain Bacteria; kingdom Pseudomonadati; phylum Myxococcota; class Myxococcia; order Myxococcales; family Myxococcaceae; genus Corallococcus; species Corallococcus sp. AB030. The sequence continues at coordinate 284 of NZ_RAWQ01000250.1, read as the reverse complement.
TGCCGGGCACCGCCGCACCCCAGTCCGCCGCCATCCCGCTGCCGGGTGCCGCCGCGCCGCAATCCGCCGCCATCCCGCTCCCGGGCAGTGCCGCGCCCCAGTCCGCCGCGATTCCGCTGCCCGGTAGCGCCGCGCCCCACCAGTCCACCGCCATCCCACTTCCGGGCAGCGCCGCGCCCCAGTCCGCCGCCATTCCTCTGCCGGGCACCGCCGCCCCGCGTGCGGCCGCTCCGGCTCCGCAGTCGGCCGCCATCCCGCTGCCCGGTAGCGCCGCGCCCCAGTCC
>NZ_RAWQ01000024.1:0-67873 GCF_003668965.1 Corallococcus sp. AB030 | reverse complement strand
GCCCGGAAGCCTCCCGGCCCCCACGTCCGCGAGCGCAGGAGGACGCCCACGAGCAGCCCCGCCATCAGCCCGCCCATGTGCCCCGCGTTGTCCACGCCCACGCTCGTCCAGCCGAGCCACAGGAAGACGAGCACCGTGGGCAGCGCGTTCTCCCCGGCGAACCACCCGAGACGCGCGCCTTTCGCCCCGGTCCGGGCGCGTCGCCCCAGCACCAGCAGTGCCCCCACGCACCCGAACACCCAACCGGACGCGCCCACGCTCACCGTCGGAGACCACCAGAGCGAGCCCGCCATCGTCGCCAGCCCGGACACGATGAGCAGCGCCACGTAGTCCCACCACCGGCACGAGCGCTCCACCGCCGTGCCCACCCCCGCGAACACCAGCAGGTTGAGGCCCAGGTGCAGGGCGTCCCGGTGCAGGAGGTTGGCCGTCAAAAGCCGCCAGCCCTGCCCCGCGTCCGTCACCAGGGGGCCGGACTTGGCCCCCCAGTGGATCAGCGCGTCCACTCCGGGTGGGCCTCCGGACGCCACCATGGTGTACAGAATGGCCTGCGCCGCGATCAGCGCTATCGTGAGCCCCGGTATCCTGCCCTCCCCACCCTTTCCGGCCAATCGACCGATGGACAACAGTGCCTCCCTGACCCTGGGATGGGCGAAAAACCCTGTTGTTCTCGGGGGATACATGGCTTGTCTCGGCAAAGGGCATTCTGCTATAGCTGTACTCGGACCGGACCCGTGCTGAAGCTCATCATCGAAGACGACGAGGGGCGCAAGACCGTTGTTCCCTTCGTGCGCGACGAAATCACCATTGGACGTCAGGAGGGGAACACCATCCGCCTGACCGAGCGGAACGTGTCACGTCGACACGCCCGGCTCGTGCGCCTCAATGGCCACGTCGTGCTCGAAGACCTGGGGAGCTACAACGGCACCCGGATCAACGGAGAACGCGTCGCAGGACAGCTCCCTCTCAAGGAGGGCGACCTCATCCAGATCGGCGACTACGATCTGGCCTTGCAGGTCGAGGGCGCGGGCAACGCTGCCGCCCCCACTGGCGCCATCACCGCCAAGGTGCCCGCCTCCCGCCGGCCAGAGCCGGAGCCCGAGGAGGAGGACGACGACGAGGTCGCCGGAGGACCCCGTCCCCGCGACACCATGGTGGATGGTGAGGACGAGGCGGAGGAGGACTCCGAGGACGAACACGAGCACACGCCCGTGTCCGCGGAGGCGCGCCGCAACGCCACGTCCATCATCCGCATGGACCAGATGGAGGCGGACCGGCCCCGGCGCGTGGAACGCGTGCCCGAGGACGAGCAGCCCCGGCTGGTGGTGCTCGCCCCCGCTGAGTTCAAGGGCCAGGAGTACGACTGCAACCGCACGGAGCTGCGGATCGGCCGCACGTCGGAGAACGACGTGGCCCTGGACCACCGCTCGCTGTCCCGCACGCACGCGAAGGTCGTGCGCGAGGAGACCGGCGAGTGGCGCGTCATCGACATGCAGTCGGCCAACGGGATGACGGTCAACGGCGAGAGCTACGCCCAGGCGACGCTCTCCCACGGTGACATCATCGAGATGGGCCACGTGAAGCTGCGCTTCGTGGGGCCCGGCTCGCTGGAAGACGACATCGCCGCGCAGGGCCGCTCCGGCTCCAAGAAGATGTGGGTCGCCGCGGTCATCGCGTTCCTGTCCATTGGCGCGGGCGCGGCGATCTTCGTGGTGAAGGGCCAGGACCTGCTGCCCAAGCCGCCGGACGACACGCCTCCCGTGGTCGTCGCGGATCCGCAGCCCATCCCGGAGCCGCCGCCGCAGACGAAGCCCCCGGAGACGAAGCCTCCGGAGACCGTGGCCGCGAACCCGCCCGCGACGCCTGAGAAGCCCCCGGAACCCCCGGCGGATCAGGCCTTCCTGGATGCGCTCCAGGGGGGCAAGTTGAACATCGCCGCCACCGCGCTCGACACGCTCCGCAAGAACAAGGCGCTCCCAGCACCGAAGCTGGAAGAGCTCCAGGCGCGGCTGGACCGGGAGAAGAAGTCGGAGAAGGACCTCGGCGCGACCCGCAAGGCCCTCCTCAAGCCCAATGGGGCCGGTGTCGATGAGGCGACCAAGATCTTCGGCGCCATCCCCACGGACACGGTCTTCGCCAAAGAGCGAGATGAGCTGAGCGACAAGTTGGAAGCCGCGCAGACCCAGGCCGCGCAGAACACCCAGCTGCCCGAGACACCTCCGCAGGACGACCCGGACGCGACCGCCGCCGCGCCCAATAAGTCCAATGAGAAGCCCACGTCCGATTACATGAAGGACATGAAGGCGGCGGACGTGGCCAAGCGGATCGGCGATATCCAGAAGCAGATCCTCACCATGAAGGCCCAGGATCCGGACGGCGCCCAGGAAATCGCCAAGGACTGCGCGTTGCTCGCGCCCAAGGTTCCCGAGTGCCACCTCTTGCTTGGCATGACGTATGCCCAGCTCAAGAAGTTCAAGATGGCCGAGCAGCACTACGAGACGTTCCTGACGCTCACGCCAGAGGGCTATCCAAAGCGCGACCTGGTGATCCAGGCGTTGACCAAGATGACCGGAGCGCCGCCGACCCAGGCGCAAAAGTCCCCCGGCCCGTAGCCTGGCGAGTACCCCCCCGCAGCAATTCCCTCAACCCTGCAGCGAGGAGACGCTGTGCAGATTCGCATCCTGGTAGTTGATGACGAGCAGGACAACTGCGACTACCTCAAGCTCGTGCTGACCCGTGAAGGCTACGAGGTCGTCACCACCACGGACCCCACGCAGACGGTGGACATCCTCCGTGGCTCGGACTTCCACCTCGTCATCCTCGACATGATGATGCCGCAGATGTCCGGCACCGAAGTCCTGGAGCTGATCCGCAAGTACGACACGGACATCGCGGTCATCGTCGCCACGGCGTACCCCACCGTGGACACGGCCGTCGCGTCGCTCAAGGCGCAGGCGTCCGACTACGTGAAGAAGCCCATGGAGCCGGAGCAGTTCACGGCCGCCGTGCGCAACGCGTTGCAGAAGAAGGGCCTGTCCCAGGACCCGGAAGCAGACCTGCACCGCGCCATCGGCCGCACCATCCGCGACGCGCGCAAGACGCAAGAGCTCACGCTCAAGCAGCTGGCCCGCCGCACCGGCCTGTCCGTGTCCCTGCTGTCCCAGATTGAGCGCGCGGAGTCCTCCGCGTCCATCTCGTCGCTCTACAAGATCGCCTCCGCGCTGCAGCTGCGCATGGGCGAGCTGTTCGGCGATACCTAGCGACCGGTGAAACGGGGCGCGCGCTTCTCCAAGAAGGCCGCGCGCCCCTCCTTCGCGTCCTCGCTGCCAAACGCCTCGCCGCGCACCTGACGCAGGTGCGCGACGTCCTCCGGGGACAACCCGGAGCGCGCCAGCAGCCCGAACGCCTCCTTCATCCCCGACACCGCCTTCGGCGCCCCCGCGGCCAGCGTCGCGCACAGCGCCAGCGCGCGTCCTTCCGCGCCCTCGGGGCACTCATCCAACAGGCCCCACGCGAGCGCCTCCACCGCCGGCAGCCGGCGCGCGGTGAGGAACAGCTGCTTGGCGCGCGAAAGCCCCACCAGCCGCACCGCCCGCGCCAGCCCCTCCGGCGAGTACACGATGCCCAGCCGGGCCGGAGGCATGAGGAAGAACGCGTCGGAAGCGCCCACGCGGAAGTCGCAGGAGGCCGCCAGGTCGAAGCCCGCGCCCACCGCGCCGCCCTGCACCAGCGCCACCGACGGCGCCGGGTGCCGCTCCAGCTTCAGCAGGCACGCCACCAGCGGGTCATCCGGCAGCCGCCCGTCCGCGCCCGGCGGCCCCAGGTGCGTCAAGTCGTAGCCCGCGCAGAAGTGCCCGCCCTGGCCGCGCACCAGCAGCGCGCGCACGTGGGCGGCCGGCTCCAGCGCCGCGTCCATCCGGGCCAGCAACGCGTCATTCAGCGCGTTGCGCCGCGACGGGTTGGAGACGGTGAGCACCCGGACACCGCCCTCGCGATCCTCCACCTCCAGCGTGGGCTCCATCGAAGCCCGTGGCTACTCGAGCACCACGAGGACGTCACCCTCGTTGACCGCTTGCGCTTCCTTGCAGCGGATCTCCTTCACCGTGCCGCCCTCTTCGGCCTCCACGGGCATCTCCATCTTCATGGACTCGAGGATGACGAGCGTGGTGCCGGCATCCACCTTGTCGCCCACCTTCACTTCGATCTTCCACACCGTGCCCGTGATGTGCGCCGCAACGTCCGCCATGAACCGTCCCTCCTCGGGGGGAATACTTAAGGCTTCGCGTGATGATCCAGGAAGTGCGTGTCCAGCTCACCGGCGCTGAAGGCAGGGTCCTTCAGGATGCGAAGGTGGAGCGGGATGTTCGTCTTGATGCCTTCGATGCGGAAGGACTCCAGGGCCTTCACCGCGCGGGCAATGGCCTCGTCGCGCGTGGCACCGGTGATGATGAGCTTGGCGATCATCGGGTCGTAGTTCGGCGTCACCACGTCCCCTTCCGCGTAGCCGGCGTCCAGGCGCACGCCCTCGCCCGTGGGCGGCTGGAACACCTTCAGCGGGCCAGGGGACGGGAAGTACTTCACCGGATCCTCCGCGTAGATGCGGAACTCCAGCGCCGCCCCTTTGCGCTTCACGTCCTCCTGCTTCACCGTCAGCTTCTCACCCGCGGCGATGCGCAGCTGCCAGCCGATGAGGTCCAGGCCGGTGGTCAGCTCCGTCACCGGGTGCTCCACCTGGAGCCGGGCGTTCATCTCGATGAAGTACACCTGCCCGTCGGAGTACAGGAACTCCACCGTGCCCGCGTTGGCGTAGCCGAACGCCTTCGCCGCCTTCACGGCCGCCGTGAAGAGCGTGTCCGCCAGGCCTGAGTTCCGTCCGTTGGCGAACAGCACCGACGGGGCCTCCTCCACCACCTTCTGGTGCCGGCGCTGGATGGAGCACTCGCGCTCCAGGCCGTGGATGAGGTGGCAGTGGGAGTCGCCCAGGATCTGGACCTCGATGTGGCGGGGCGCCGGGAAGTAGCGCTCCAGGTACACACCCTCGCGGCCGAAGGCGGCCTTCGCGCGGTCCGTGCACTGGCGGTAGACCTTCTCCAGCTCCGCGGGGTTGTTCGCCGCCGCCATGCCGATGCCGCCACCGCCGCTGGCGGCCTTGCACAGCACCGGGTAGCCAATGCGCTCCGCGGCCTCCAGGGCGCTCTGCACGTCCGGCAGCACGCCGTCGCTGCCCGGCACCACCGGCACGCCCGCGGCGGACACCAGCTTGCGCGCCTGGCTCTTGTCCTTCATCCGCGCCATGGCTTCCGGCGGGGGGCCCACGAAGGTCAGCCCCGCGTCCGCGCACGCCTGGGCGAAGTCGCCGTTCTCCGACAGGAAGCCGTAGCCCGGGTGCACCGCCTGGGCACCCGTCTTCTTCGCGGCCTCCAGGATGGCGGGGATGCTCAGGTAGCTGTCCTTCGCGGGCGCGGGGCCGATGCGCACGGCCTCGTCCGCCTCCTTCACGAAGGGCAGGTTCACGTCCGCGTCCGAGTGCACCGCCACCGTCTTCACGCCCATGCCCCGGGCCACCGCCCCGATGCGACGCGCGATTTCACCCCGGTTGGCGATGAGCAGCTTCTGGAACATGGCAGGCACCCTGGCGTTGCGAAGGGCGGCCAAACTAACCCCCACCCCCTTGACTGACAAGCGTCCGGGCAGTCGCGCAACAGGTCCGTACAGTCCCGTAAATTTGCGGGCTTGCGAGCCCCTGGCGTACCTTGCCCGACGTGAATCCTCCCTCAACAGGAACGCACAGCGTCGTGGACCTGCATGGTGCCCGCCGCGCCCGCCGTCTGGACTTGTACCGGAACCGGCTCAACCAGCGGCAGCAGGACACCCGCTCCAATCTGGTGACGCTCTACGAGGGCGGCACCCTCTTCACGCCCGACGGCACGCAGCAGGGCCGCTCCCTGCTCAAGGCCCTGCAGCTGCTGCAGCGCGCCGGCACCCGCCTGGAGGAGCTCTCCGGCGATGGCCTGCTGCCCGCCCCCAGCGCGTCGGAGCGCATCGACGCGCTCTACGACGAGGTGGACGGACTGTTCACCAAATGCGACCGCCTCACCGGCAGGGGCACGGCGAGCGTCGCCCGCCTCCCCCGCTAGCGTCCCCGCCGCTGCCTGACTACGGCAGCTCCGTCTGGCCCTGGCGGCGCAGGAACGTGGGGATGTCGAACTGATCCTCGTCCAGGGGCAGCGCCGCGTCCTTCACCACGGCCGTGCGCGCGCTCTGCATGGACGACTTGGGCGTCTCCACGGTGGACATGGTCGGACGCGGATTGCCCTTCGCGGGCACCAGGCTGGCCACCTCCTCACGCGAGGAGGACAGCACGGACGGCTGCGTGGAGGGACGGCCCACCAGCGGCACCTGCACCACCTGCGCCATGGGGCGCGCCTTCGCGTCCCGGTGCACGAAGCCCGTGGCGATGATGGTGATCTTCACCTCGTCCTGGATCTGCTCGTCGATGAGCGACCCGAAGATGATCTCCGCCTCGCCGTCCGCCGCGTCGTGCACCAGCGTCAGCGCCTCGTTGACCTCCTGCAGGGTCATGTCGCGGCCGCCGGTGATGTTGATGAGCAGGCCCGTGGCGCCGTCGATGGAGACGTCCTCCAGCAGCGGGCTGGAGATGGCCTGCTGCATGGCGGTGACGGCGCGGCGGTCGCCACAGGCGTTGCCCGTGCCCATGAGCGCCAGGCCCTTGTCGCTCATGATGGTCTTCACGTCCGCGAAGTCCACGTTGATGTAGCCGTGGTACTGGATGAGGTCGCTGATGCCCTGCACGGCGTTGAGCAGGACCTCGTCGGCGCGCTTGAAGGTCTCCAGCAGCGGCATGGGCTCGTTGGAGAGCGACAGCAGGCGCTGGTTGGGGATGGTGATGAGCGTGTCCACCGCGGCCTTGAGCTCCACGATGCCCTGCTCGGCCTGCTTGCGGCGCTTGTTGCCTTCGAAGAGGAAGGGCTTGGTGACGACGCCCACCGTGAGGCAGCCCAGGCTCTTGGCGATGTCCGCGATGATGGGCGCGGCGCCCGTGCCGGTGCCACCGCCCATGCCCGCGGTGACGAAGACCATGTCGGCGCCTTCCAGCACCGCGGCGATCTGATCGCGCGACTCCAGGGCGGCCTCGCGGCCCATCTCCGGGTTGGCGCCGGCGCCCAGGCCCTTGGTGAGCGCCTGGCCCAGCTGCAGCCGGGTGGGCGCCTTGCTCGCGGCGAGCGCCTGGACATCGGTGTTGGCGGCGATGAAGTCCACGCGGTCCAACTTCGACAGAATCATCGTGTTGACCGCGTTGCAGCCCGCCCCGCCCGCGCCCACGACACGAATCTTCGCGGCCTGCTTGTTCTGCTCGAACTGGTCCATGTCGTCCTCGTGGCGGAAGCACCGCGGCGCCGTCCGCGGAAACACCCACCCTCGACAATCATCAGGAAGTCGGGCGCTTTGGCAAGTATTCCGCTACCAGCCTGTAGCGCCCTGCTGCGCGACCGAGTCCTGACGCCCACTTACGCGAATGGCATCAGCGGCCATGCGGACATCGCGCGGATGTAAACACCCTCTTGACTCGCGTTCGCTGACTCGCCGTGACCAGTTGTGCGCGTCTTCCGCGCACGCGTGACGTGACAGGACGGGGCGCGGATGACGAAAAGGCCCGGCTCCCTCGGGGGGAACCGGGCCTTCCGTGTTTCATTCCGTGTCGCGGGTGCTACGGGGCGGGCTTCTCCACTTCCACCTTGCCCATCCGCGTGATGTTGAACTCCACGCGGCGGTTGTTCTCACGGCCCGCGGCCGTCTTGTTGGTGTCCACGGGCTTCGTTTCGCCGAAGCCCTCGGACTCCAGGCGCTCGCCCGCGATGCCCTCGTTCATGAGGAACGTCTTCACGCTGGCGGCGCGGCGCTTGGACAGGTCCAGGTTGGCGGCGTCGTTGCCCTGGCTGTCGGTGTGGCCCTCGACGCGCAGCAGCTCCACCTGCGGGTTGGCGCGCAGCACGGCGGCCACCTGCTTCAGGATGGGGAACGAGCGCGGCAGGATGACGTCCTTGTTCGTGGCGAAGTAGACCTTCTCCAGGATGAGGATGCGCTCGCCCTCGACGAGCACCTTGACCTTGCCCTTGTCCGGGCAGCCGTCCTCGTCATCCACGCCGTTGATGGTCTCCGGCTCGTTGGGGCACTTGTCCGCGACGTCGGGGATGCCGTCCTTGTCGTTGTCCGGATCCGGGCAGCCGTCCTCGTCCTGGAAGCCGTCCTTGTCCTCGGGCGCGTTGGGGCACTTGTCGTCCGGGTCCATGATGCCGTCGCCGTCGCTGTCCACCGGCGCGGGCGGAGGCGGCACGGGCTTCGTGTCCGGGCAGCCGTCCTCGTCCTCGAAGCCGTTCACCGTCTCCGGCTCGTTGGGGCACTGGTCGGCCGTGTCCAGGATGCCGTCGCCGTCGTTGTCCGGGTCCGCGCAGCCGTCCTGGTCCTGGAAGCCGTCGAAGTCCTCGGGGCCTTCCGGGCACACCGGCCGGGGCTCCGCGGCGCGCTCCGGGGCGCTGTAGGCCACGGACGCGAGCACGCGGAAGGTCGGCGTGCCGTAGCCGTGCGTGAGGCCCGGGCCCGCGCCCACCTGCGCGGACAGGCCGGTGGGCGCGCGGTACTTCAGGGCCGCGAGCAGCTCCAGGGGACGCTCCTCTTCGTTCTTCTGCTTGAAGCCCATCGCGCCCACCAGCGACGCCTGGGCGGCCAGCGGCAGGTCACCCAGCGGAACCTCCGCGCCCACCCCGTACGCCAGCGCGCTGCCGACGTTCAGGTTGCGCAGCTGCTCCGACTTGCGGAGGTCCACACCCACGTTGGCGAGGATGCGGAAGCGCTTGCCGTACTCCGCCACCACGCGCGGGTTGACGGACACGCCGGACCCACCGAGGAAGTCCGACGCACCACCCGTGGGCAGCGAGATGGGCAGCACCACGGACACGCCGTAGTCGTCACCGTCCAAGAGCCGCGCCTTCGGGATGAGGCGCAGGTCGCCGATGCCGCCTCCGCCCACCCCGTTGGCGAAGGAGGAATCCACGGCCGGCGAGTTCTCCGAGCCCTGGATGGTGATGGGCAGCACGACGCCGATTTCGAACCGGTCGAAGAGGCCGATGGCGCCCATCAGGTCGAAGCCCACCTGGCTCTTCACCAGGGAGGTGACGTACGTGTCCGAGCGGGGGTCGAAGAAGTTGAGCGGCTTGTCGGCGTAGTTGACCGACAGCCCCACGTTCCACCCCAGGTGCCGCTGCACCTTCGCGCCGTGCACCGCGAGCACGTCCGCGATGCCCGGGCCCGGCTTGTACTGCTGCACGTCGATGGCCTGCGACACGGCGGTGGCCTGCGCGTGGACGGAAGTGCCCGCGAACAAAGCCATGACGAACACCGCCAGCGCCCCACCCGCGCGCGCCAGGAAGTCCCCGGCGCGGCGGAAGCGGCGGCCCACCAGGGGCAGCGCCAGCAGCATCAGCGCGAAGGGCGCCAGCGAACCGGAGCCGCCCGTGTCGCAGCCGTGGCCCACCACCAGGAAGTCATCGTTGGCGTCGAGCGGATCAGAGCCGCCGTTCACTTCCGTGCCGTCGTCGATGCCGCCCTGGTCGGTGTCCTTCATGTTCGGATCCGTCTCCGTGGCGTCACGGCGACCGTCCTGGTTGCGGTCCTCCTCGCCGTCCTTCAGGCCGTCGCCGTCCGTGTCCGGGTTCTTCGGGTCCGTCTTCGTCGACGGATCCGCGTCCGGCTTGAAGTTCGGGGACGACGTGTCGGTGCCCGGCGGAGCGGTCTCCAGCGTGACGCCCATCTCCGTGCCGTCGTTGAGGCCGTCGTTGTCGCTGTCCGGATCGAGCGCGTCGATGAGGCCGTCACCGTCCGTGTCGGTAATCCCGTCGATGCCGTCCGGCACGCCGTCGTCGTCGGAGTCGGCGTCGAACGGATCCATCCCGAGCTCCAGCTCCGTGGCGTTGTCGACGCCGTCGCCATCCGCGTCCTGGTCGTCCGCCGGGTTGAGCGGGTCGGACTCCTGCACGTCCACGCGGCCGTTGTGGTTGCGGTCCTCGACGCCGTCGAGCACGCCGCCCTTGTCGGTGTCGGGGTCGAGCGGGTTGGTCTTGGTGTCGGGGTCCTGATCCGCGACGAACTTCGTCGGGTCGGTGTCCGCGCCCTGGGGCTGGGTGAGGCCCAGCTCCAGGCCGTCCGTCAGGCCGTCGCCATCCGTGTCGCTCTTGTTCGGATCCGTCTCGGTCGGGTCCACCTTGCCGTCGTGGTTGGCGTCCTCGTTGCCGTCGGTGAGGCCGTCGTCATCCGAGTCGTCGTCCAGGGGGTTGGTCTTCGTCGACGGGTCCTTGTCCGCCACGAACTTGGACGGGTCGGTGTCGTCGCCCTGGGGCTCGGTGAGGCCCAGCTCCACGCCGTCGGTCAGGCCGTCGCCGTCGGTGTCCGGGTTGTTCGGGTCGGTCTCGTCGGCGTCGACGATGCCGTCGTGGTCCTTGTCCTCGTTGCCGTCGAGGATGCCGTCGTCATCCGAGTCGCTGTCGAGCGGATCCGTTCCGCCCACCTTGACCTCGATGCCGTCGGGGATGCCGTCACCGTCGGTGTCCGGGTTGTTCGGGTCGGTGCCCGCGAGGATCTCCTCGGCGTCCGTCAGGCCGTCGTTGTCCGAGTCCACCGTCCCCGCCTGGTTGACGGTGAAGGTGGTGGTCGCGGTGGTGCTGTTCGTGCCCGCGCCGTTCGTGGACACCGCCGTGACAGTGTACGTGCCGTCCGCCAGCGGGCCGGGCAGCGCCTGGCTCCAGTTGCCGGAGGCGTTCACCGTGATGGGACCGTAGCTGGTGCCCTGGAACGTCACCGTCACGGACGTGGCGTTCGCGGACGTGCCCGACACCGTCACGTTGGGGTTGGTGACGGTGGAGCCGTTGACCGGCGAGGTGATGGCCACCGTCGGGGCGGCCGTGTTCACCGTGAAGGTAGAGGTCGCGGTCGTGCTGGTGTTGCCAGCCGCGTCCACCGCCACCGCCGTCACCGTGTAGGTGCCATTGGCCAACGGGCCGGGCAGCGCCTGGCTCCAGTTCCCGGAAGCATCCACTGCGATGGGGCCGTAGTCCGTGCCCTGGAACGTCACGGTCACGCTCGTCGCGCCGCCCGTGGTCGTACCGGTGACCGTCACGTTGGCGCCCACCGTGGAGCCGTTGGCCGGCGTGGTGATGGCCACCGTCGGCGCGGTCTGGTCCACCGTGAAGGTGACGGAGTCGGGCGCGCTCTCGTTGCCGGCCGCGTCCGTGGCCACCGCGGTCACGGTGTACGTGCCGTCCGCCAGCGGGCCGGGCAGCGCGTAGCTCCAGTTACCGGAAGCGTCGACCGCGATGGGGCCGTAGTCCGTGCCCTCGAAGGTGAGCGTCACGGAGGTGGCGCCCACGGAGGTACCCGTGACGGTCACCGTGCTGGAGGCCACCGTCGTGCCGTCCACCGGCGCGGTGATTTCGACTTCCGGATCCGTCAGGTCCACCGTGAAGGTGGAGCTGTCCGGCGTGCTGGTGTTGCCCGCCGCGTCCGTGGACGTGGCGGTCACGGTGATGGGGCCTTCCGGCAGGGTCACCGGCAGCGGGTAGCTCCAGTTGCCCGAGCCATCCACGGGGATGGGGCCGTAGTCCGTGCCGTTGTAGGTCAGCGTCACGGACGTCGCGCCCGTGGACGTGCCGGTCACCGTCACGTTGGGGGTGTTGACCGTCGAGCCGTCCACCGGGGTGCTGATGGCGACGGTCGGCGGGGTCAAGTCCACCGTGAAGGTGGAGGTCGCGGTCGCGCTGTTGGTTCCCGCGCCGTTCGTGGACACCGCGGTCACGGTGTACGAGCCCTCGGCCAGGGGGCCGGGCAGCGCGTAGGACCAGTTGCCGGAGGCGTCCACCGTGACGGGGCCGTAGCTGGCGCCTTCGAAGGTGAGCGTCACGGAGGTCGCGTTGGTCGTCGTACCGGTGACCGTCACCGTGGCGGTGTTCACCGAGGTGCCGTTGCCCGGCGTGCTGATGGCGACCGTGGGGACGGTCAGGTCCACCGTGAAGGTGGAGGTCGCGGTCGTGCTGGTGTTACCCGCCGCATCCGTGGACACCGCGGTCACGGTGTTCGGGCCTTCCGGCAGGGTCACGGGCAGCGCGTAGGACCAGTTGCCGGACGCATCCACGGGGATGGGGCCGTAGTTGGTGCCACCGTAGGTCAGCGTCACGGAGGTCGCGCCCGTGGACGTACCCGTCACCGTCACCGTGTTGGTGCCGATGATGGCGCCGTCGGCCGGCGAGCTGATGGCCACCGTCGGCGCGGTCAGGTCCACCGTGAAGGTGGAGCTGTCCGGCGTACTGGTGTTGCCCGCCGCGTCCGTGGCCGTCGCGGTCACGGTGTACGTGTCCTCGGCGAGGGGGCCGGGCAGCGCGAAGCTCCAGTTGCCGGAGGCGTCCACGCTGATGGGGCCGTAGCTGGCACCGTCGAAGGTGAGCGTCACGAACGCCGCGTCCGTGGACGTGCCGGTCACCGTCACGTTGGGGGTGTTGAGGACGGCGCCATCGAGCGGCGTGCTGATGGCCACCACCGGAGGCGTCTGGTCCACCGTGAAGGTGGTGGTCGCCGTCGAGCTGTTGGTGCCCTGGGCGTTCGTGGACACGGCAGTCACGGTGTACGTGCCGTCCGCCAGCGGGCCGGGCAGCGCCTGGCTCCAGTTACCGCCGGTCACCGTGATGGGACCGTAGTTCGTGCCCTGGAAGGTCACGGTCACCGTGGTCGCGTTCGCGGCCGTACCGGTCACCGTCACGTTCGGGTTCGTCACTGTGGAGCCGTTGGCCGGCGCGGTGATGGCCACCGTCGGCGCCGCAACCGATACCGTGAAGGTGGAGGAGGCCTGGGTGCTGTTGGTCGTGCCGTTCGTGGAGACCGCGGTCACGGTGTACGTACCGTTGGCCAGCGGGCCCGGCACCGTGGACGTCCAGTTACCACCCGTCACCGTGACGGGGCCGTAGCTCTGCCCATCCAGCGTGAACGTGACGGACGTCGCGTTCGCCGCCGTGCCGGACACCACCACATTGGTGGGGCTCGTCACCGTCGAGCCGTTGGCCGGCGTGGTGATGGCCACCGTCGGACCCGCCACCGTGAAGGTGCTGGTCGCGGCCGTGCTGTTCGTGGTGCCGTTGGTGGACACCGCCGACACCGTCTGCGAGCCATTGGCCAGCGGGCCAGGCACCGTGAACGTCCAGTTGCCGCCCGTCACCGTGACGGGGCCGTAGCTCTGCCCGCCCAGCGTGAACGTGACGGACGTCGCGTTCGCCGCCGTGCCGGACACCACCACGTTGGTGGGGTTCGTCACCGTCGAGCCGTTGGCCGGCGCGGTGACGGCCACCGTCGGCGTGGGCGTGGCGGCCGTCACCGTAAAGGTGTTGGTGTTGCTCTGAGGACTGGAGATGACGCCGGATGCCTCAATGACCGCGTAAACAGTGTGAGTGATTACGCTGAGCGCCGTCGAGGGCGTGATGGTGAAGTTGCCCGACGCATCAGAGGTCGCCGTACCAATGGATTGGCCATCCACGTAGACCCGGACCGTCTGGTTGGGGCTCGGCGTCGTGCCCGTGATGGTGGGCGTGGTGTTCGTCGTGGAGGAGGAGTTGGCCGGCGTGACGATCGTGGGAGGCAGGTTGATGACGCCCGGGTTACCGGGCGCGGAGCCGTAGGCCAGACCATCCGGAGCGCTCGCCGTGGGCTGGGTGCCCGCCGCGCCGCCAACGACCGACGTGAGGCACGAAAGCTGGCCTCCGAGCAGGAAGATGTTGCCGCCGCCGCCGCCGCCGCCCGTGCCGTGCGGTGAGGCCACGAAGGTGCTCAAGCCGCCGTTGCCGCCCTGCGCAGACAGTGTACCAATCCCACCGCAGGACAGTGCATTGGTGAAGTTCAGGAAGAGGGTTCCACCCGCGCCGCCGCCACCCGCCGCATCGTTGTCGGACTGGAGACCCGCAGCACCGTTCGCGGTGATGCTCCCCGTGCCCGCGAGCGCAGTTCCGCGCACGAACACAATACCGCCCGCGTTGCCGCCACCACCGCCTGCGAAGTCATTGCCGTGGCCAGAGCCACCACCACCGCCAAAAAAGAGGCGCGTCGCGGGGCTGAAAACCATCTGCGCCCCTCCGAGTCCTCCCACCGCGCGGGAGCCTGCGGCATCCCCTGTCCACGTCCGCCCGCCAATGCCTCCCGACCCACCGTTACCGCCACCGCCACCGCCAGAGTTGTGGCAGACACCGCCGCCACCTGCATTGAGGATGTTGCCTCGTCCCGCGAGGTTCGCTGACTCGCTGTACTCTCCGGGCAGTTTGTAGCGACCCGGAACAAGCCCCTCGCCCTTCATGGCCCCCCGAGGGGTCCCCACATCCAACTGGGTGCAATTATCGCCGCTGCCGTTGAAGTACTCACCGCCGCGGAAGCCTGCGCCGTCAGCGGAGATGATGCCGTTGTTCGTCACCGTCCCCGTGGCGAGGAACACCACGATGCCACCCACGTTATCGTTGTTGTCCTCGTCACTTGACCATGGCCTGGCAATGATCCGGCCGGTCGCCGCGATGTCGACCGTGGTGTATTCGGGCACGCGGATGACTTGGGCGGCCGTCCGGATGTTGTTCCCCGTAAAGGCAATCGTGAGGGCCGGAGCGATTCGAAGATGAGTGTCGTCCGTGACCTGCGTGACGCGTGCGAAGTGCCAACGTCCAACCGAAGTTGACGCCGAGAAGTCGAAGGGCCCCTGAGCGCCAGAGGTCACCGTGCCAGTGAAGTTGGTGGACTGGTACACCATCACCAGGTCGTCCAACTGGAAGGCCGCCGTGTCATCCACCGTCAAGGCGGTGGCGTTCGCGTTCGCGTTCGCCGTCAGGCGCGTGTAACGGTTGACGGTATCGGTCTGGCCAGCAGCGACAACCAGCGGGCCATCCGAACCGTTACCGTTGCCGAAGGTGTCCGGTTCAGCGAACGCGGGTGGCGCCATCAGCACGGCACACAGCAGGGCCAACAGGCCCGCGGCCGAGCGGCGAAGTCCCGTGAGGGGCGTCAGCAACCGCGAAGTCTTTTGTGGAGTCATAAGGTCAGAGGCTCACCAGGAACGGAGAAATCCGTTCCGGGAGCCACGGGCTCCCATAGCAAGCTGGAAGCCATCCTCTGTCGAATTCCCAAACCGTCCAAATCCTGGAACTTGCACGATTGGCTGCCCGTACCTAGGGCGAGAGTCCGGAAGCAGGATCCAGATTCCGGAATCTGGAAAATGTCCGCGTCCAGGACGGACGCGTCAGCGTTCCCCTCTGACACGTCAATCCAGTTCCCGGACACAGCTCCAGAAACGCGAAAGGGCCCCCGAAGGGACCCCTTGACTCAGCGCATTGTGGACGCCGGAAACCGGACTAGAAAATCTCTTCCAGCCACTCGCGCATCCGGCCCTTCACCTTCTTGTAGACGTTGCCGTCCTCGCGGATGCGGAACATGCGGCGGTCCATGTGCTTGGCGCCGTAGACGACCAGGCCCACGCCCGTGGCGTACATGGGGCTCTTCACCACGTCCACCAGGCCGCCAATGCCGCGCGGCATGCCCCGGCGCACCGGCAGTCCCAGCACCTCTTCCGCCAGCTCCGGCATGCCCGCGAGCAGCGTGCTGCCGCCCGTGATGACGATGCCGGACGCGAGCAGGTCCTCGTAGCCGCACTTCTGGATCTCCCGGTGCACCAGCTGGAAGATCTCCTCCACGCGCGGCTCCAGGATCTCCGAGAGGATCTGCCGGCCCAGGACGCGCGGCTGACGGCCGCCCACGCTGGGGACCTCAATCGTCTCGTCCTTGTTGATCATGGACGCGAGCGCGCAGCCGTACTTCTGCTTGATGCGCTCGGCCTCGTGCGCGGGGGTGCGCAGGCCGATGGCGATGTCGCTCGTCAGGTTGTTGCCGCCCAGGGCGATGACGGCCGTGTGGACGATGGCGCCGCCGGAGAAGATGGCGATGTCCGTGGTGCCGCCGCCGATGTCGACGAGGCACACGCCCAGCTCCTTCTCGTCCTCGCTCAGCACCGCCTCGGCGGAGGCCAGCGGCTGGAGCACGATGTCGGAGACGTTCAGGCCCGTGCGGTTGGCGCACTTGACGATGTTCTGCGCGCTGGAGACGGCGCCCGTGACGATGTGCACCTTGGCCTCCAGGCGCACGCCGGCCATGCCCAGGGGCTCCTTGATGCCGCCCTGGTCGTCGATGATGAACTCCTGAGGCAGGACGTGGATGACCTCCCGGTCCAACGGGATGGCCACCGCCTTCGCCGCGTCGATGACGCGCGCGATGTCCGCGTCGCGGACCTCCTTGTCCTTCACCGCGACGATGCCCTGGGAGTTGAAGCCCTTGATGTGGCCGCCGGCGATCCCCGTGTAGACGTGGGAGATCTCCGCCCCGGCCATCAGCTCGGCTTCCTCCACGGCGCGCCGGATGGACGACACCGTGGCCTCGATGTTGACCACGACGCCCTTGCGCAATCCCTTCGACGGATGCGTGCCGATACCGATGATGTCGATACCGCTATCGGTCAGCTCGCCGACGATGGCGCAGATCTTCGTCGTGCCGATGTCGAGGCCGACGATGATCTCCCCCGACTTCTGCTTCGCCATGAATCCTCCCAGGCTCCCTCACTTTCGTGAAGGAAGCATCCTCACTGCGTCGAGTCCCCGCTCCGCACGGAGTCGGACCCACTCGAAAGCCTCACCGCCACCCAACCCGGTCGGGCACGGTTATCCAAGCGAATGATCGCGGCCGCAAGCCCCCTTGTGCTGAGCTCGCGTCGAACGCGCGCCAGCCGCTGGAGCTTGACTTCCGTATCGCCAGCACCGAGGCGCACCTCCTGCCCCGTCGCCGTCACCAGCGCAAGCCCGGTGTTCTCCAGGCGCACTTCAGAAAGCCGCTCGGATCGCCCGGGCAACAACCGCGCATAAGCACGGGTTACATCCAGCGCGTCGCGGAACTTCGAACGCACCGCGTCCGGGTCCGCCACGTACGCGTCGCGCTCCATGCCCGTGACGAGCGGCAAGTCCAGCCCGTCCCCCGGGGTGACGCGCTTGAAGGGCTCGCCCTCCTCGTCCAGCACGTACAGGTCGCCCAGCACCGCCAGCGCCGCGGGTGCGTGCTCCGTCACCTCCACGGACACGCCGCGCGGAAACCGCCGCGTCACCTCCACCGTGCGCACCCAGGGGTGCTGCCCCATGGACCGCGCCAGCGCGGCCGGGTCCAGCGTCCACAGGTTCTGCCCCGCCGTCAGCCCGGACAGCTTCAGGAGCTCCGGGCGCGACGCGCGCTCCAGGCCGGAGAAGTTCACCGACTCCAGCGCGAAGCGCGGCGACACCACCGCCCAGGCGCGCAGCTCGATGCCGCCCCAGATGAGCCCCGCCGTCGCCACCGCCAACCCCAGCGCCTTCGCCACCGACGGCCCGTGCGAACGGACCGCGCCCGTCACCGCGTCATTGCGCGGTGCGGCGTCCAGGCGGCGGCGATTCTTGGATTTTCCGAAGGCCATGACTAGGGAGGCGCATGCTGCGTGCGGACGTCGAACCACGCCAGTTTTTGGCTACAGGCACGTCGCTGTAGCGGCGTGGGGGGACCACCCCGGCCTGCAAGAGACCGGAACTCCAGGAAAGAACGCGGAGCGGCTCAAGCCTTGAGCGAAGCGCCCTGGAGCAGCCGCTCACAGAGGGCCGGGAAGTCGATGCCCCGCCCCGCCGCGATTTTGGGCAGGAGGCTGGAGGCCGTCATTCCGGGCAGCGTGTTGATTTCCAGCAGGAAGACGTCGCCGCCTTCCGTGACGATGACGTCCGAGCGCGAGCCGCCGGAACACCCCAGCGCCTTGTGCGCGCCCAGGGAGACCTCGTTGACGCGGGCGTACAGGTCCGGGGGCAGCGGCGCGGGGAAGAGATACTGAGTACCGCTGCCGGCCTTGTACTTCGCTTCGTAGTCGTAGAACTCGCGGGCGGCCTTCACTTCGATGACGCCCAGCGCTTCGTTGTCCAGGACCCCGCCCTGCACTTCCCGGCCCTTGATGAACTGCTCCACCAGGAGCGTGCCCGCGTGCTTCGAGGCGTCCTGGACGGCGGCGGTGTAGTCCTCGCGCGTCTTGCAGATGTGCACGCCCACGCTGCTGCCCTCGCGGCTGGGCTTCACCACCACCGGGAAGGGGAACGGCAGCCGGTCCCCTTCCGCGAGCGCGGCTTCCGCCGAGTCGAAGGCGCGGTAGGGCGGCGTGGGGATGCCGCGCGCGACGAAGATCTCCTTCGCGTACACCTTGTCCATGCCCACGGCGGAGGCCATCACGCCGCTGCCGGTGTAGGGGATGAACATGGCCTCCAGCAGGCCCTGGATGCAGCCGTCCTCGCCGAAGCGGCCGTGCAGCGCGAGCCACGCGACGTCCACCTTCTCCGCGATGAGGCGCGCGGGCAGGTCCTTGCCCACGTCGATTTCCACCACGTCGTAGCCCAGCCCCTTGAGGGCGCCCGTCACCGCGGCGCCCGTGCGCAGGGACACCTCGCGCTCGCTGGAGAGGCCGCCGTACAGCACGCCGACGCGCTTCGCCTTCAACTCAGCGGGGGTGAAGCCTCGGGGACCGGTGCTCATGGAAGGAAGACTCCGACGAATTTGACTTCGGGGTGCATGACGACGCCGGTGGCTTCCTTCACCCGCTCCTGCATCAGGGTGATGAGGCCCCGCACGTCCCGAGCGGCCGCGCCGCCCAGGTTGACGATCCAGTTCGCGTGCAGGGTGGACACCTGCGCGCGCCCCAGGGTGTGCCCCTTCAGGCCCACGAGTTCAATGAGCCGCCCGGCGTGGTCGCCCGGCGGGTTGGTGAACACGCTGCCGAAGTTGGGCTGACTCAAGGGCTGCGTGCGCCTGCGGTAGCCCAGGTCCGCGTCCATGGCCGCCTTGCTGGCCACGACATCGCCCTTGGGAAGATGGAAGCGCACGCGGGTGACGATACCTCCCGCGGGCAGTGTGGCGTGACGGTAGGTGTGAGGCACCTGCGCTTTGTCCAGCCACCCCACCCCGTCCGCGGTGGCGACTTCAATGGCCTCCACCACGCGGAAGCACTCGCCGTTCTTGGTGCCGGCGTTCATGGTGACCGCGCCGCCCAGGGTGCCGGGGATGCCCGCGAGGAACTCCGCGCCCACCAGGCCCTGCGCGCGCATCACGTTGACCAGCCGGGCAATGGCCGCGCCCGTGCCCAGCGTCACCCGGCCGTCGTCCGGGCCCACGTCCAGTCCTTCCGGGAACAAATCCGGGGGCAGCTTCACGGTGAGCCCCGGCACGCCGCCGTCACCCACCAGCGTGTTGGCCCCGCCGCCCAGCACCGTCACGGGGATGCCCTCGTCGCGGGACAGGCGCAGCAGCTCCACCAGCGCGTCCGGAGAGCGCGGACGCACCAGCGCCTCCGCGGGGCCGCCCACGCGCACGCTGATGAGCGGCGCCAGGGGCTCGCCCGGCTTCACGTCCAGGCCCGGCAGCCGCGCCACGCGCGCCGCCAGAGGTGTCACCTCGCCCGCCTGCATCCCCTACCCGCCCTTCGCCGCGCCCATCAGGTTGAGCAGGTCGGGGCCCACCTGGGTGATGTCGCCCGCGCCCAGCGTGAGCACCAGGTCGCCCTCGAGCACGCGCTCGTGGAGCGCCTTCGCCACGTCCGCGCGCTTCTCCACGAACGTCACGTCGCGGTGGCCGTGCGCGCGGATGGCCTCCGCCAGCGCGTCGCCGGTGGCGCCGGGAATCGGCTCCTCGCCCGCCGCGTAGACGCTGGTGACGAAGAGCACGTCCGCGTCGTTGAACGCGGTGGCGAACTCCTTCATCAGGTCGTGCGTTCGCGTGTAGCGGTGCGGCTGGAAGGCGGCCACCACCCGGCGGCCGAAGGCGCGGCGCGCGCCGGACAGCGTGGCCATCACTTCCGTGGGGTGGTGCCCGTAGTCGTCCACCACGGTGACGCCGCCCACCTCGCCGCGCACGGTGAAGCGGCGCTGCACGCCGCCGAACTCCGCCAGCGCGGAGCGCACCGTCTCCAGCGGGATGTCCATCTCCTCCGCGATGGCCACCACCGCCAGCGCGTTGAAGGCGTTGTGCGCGCCCACCATGCGCACGCGGAACTCGCCCAGGTCCTCGTCGCGGCGGAAGGCGCGGAAGGTGGTGGTGAAGCCGTCCAGGGAGATGCCCTCCAGCCGGTAGTCCGCCATGTGCGAGCTGCCGTACGTGACGAAGCGCTTCTCGATGCGCGGCAGCAGGGCCTGGACGTTGGGGTTGTCCAGGCACAGCACGTTGAGGCCGTAGAAGGGAACGCGGTTGCAGAACTCCACGAAGGCGGACTGGAGCGTCTCCAGGTCGCCGTAGTGGTCCATGTGCTCCGGGTCGATGTTGGTGACGACCGCGATGGACGGGTGCAGCTTGAGGAAGCTGCCGTCGGACTCGTCGGCCTCCACCACCATCAGCTCGCTCTTGCCCAGCTTGGCGTTGGAGTCGAGCACGTTCACCTTGCCGCCCACCACCGCCGTGGGGTCCAGGCCCGCCGCGGACAGCACCGTGGCCACCATGGACGTCGTCGTCGTCTTGCCGTGGCTGCCGGCGACGGCGACCGCGTACTTCAGGCGCATCAGCTCCGCGAGCATCTCCGCGCGAGGGATGACGGGAATCTTGCGCTGGCGCGCCGTCACCACCTCCGGGTTGTCCTTGCGCACCGCAGAGGAGATGACCACCACGTCCGCGTGCACCAGGTTGGACGCCTTGTGGCCCTCGTAGAGCGTGGCGCCCAGCTTCGCCAGGCGGCGGGTGATGTCGCTCTCGCGCAGGTCCGAACCGGAGACGCGGTAGCCCAGGTTGAGCAGCACCTCCGCGATGCCGCTCATGCCGATGCCGCCCACGCCCACGAAGTGCACGTGTGCCGCGTGGCGCGTCTTGAAGAGGCTGCCGGGCTTGTTGCTGACGGTCTTGCTGCTCATGCCTTGCTCCCGGGTGCCTTCTTCACGTCCTTCTGTCCGCGGTCCCGTCCGCCCGGGCCCCAGGCCTGGGTGGTCAGGTCCACGCACACGTCCGCCAGCTCCTTCGCCGCGGCGGGGCGGCCGAAGATGCCCGCCTTCTTCGCCATCTGCTTGAGCTTCGCGGGGTCTGTCATCAGGCCGCGCAGCGTTTCCGCCAGCTTCTGCCCGGTGAGCTCCGACTCGCGGAACATGATGGCCGCGCCCGCGTCCACCAGCGCCCGGGCGTTCACTTCCTGGTGGTTGTCCGTGGCGTGCGGGAAGGGCACCAGGATGCTGGGCTTCTTGCACACCGTCAGCTCCGCCAGGGACGTGGCGCCCGCCCGGCAGATGACCAGGTCCGCCTTCGCGTAGGCGGAGGACATGTCGTCGATGAACTCCACCACCTGCGCCACGTCCGCGAAGCCCTTGTCCGCGTAGCCCTTCGTCACGTTCTCCAGGTCCAGCTTCCCCGTCTGGTGGACGATGTCGAGCTGCCCCTTCACGTCGCCCAGCGAGTCCAGCGCCTCCAGCACGCGGTTGTTGAGGCCGCGCGCGCCCAGGCTGCCGCCGAAGATGAGGACGGAGAACTTCTCGTGCGCGGAGCTGCTGCGCAGGTAGTTGTCCATCAGCTTCTTGCGGATGGGGTTGCCAATCATCTGCACCTTGGCTTCCGGGAAGTGGTTGCGCGCTTCCTCGAAGGAGGTGAAGACGACCTTCACGATGCGGCCCAGCACCTTGTTGGTGAACCCGGGCAGCGCGTTCTGCTCCTGGATGGCGGTGGGGATGCCCATCAGCCACGCGGCCAGCACCACCGGGCCGCTCGCGTAGCCGCCCACGCCCACCACCACGTCCGGCTTGTGGCGCGACAGGATGCGGAACGACGCGAGGAACGCCATGGGCAGCGCGATGAGCCCCTTGAGCAGGCCGATGAATCCCTTGCCCTTGAGCCCCTGCACCTTCACCAGCTCCAGCGGGTAGCCCTCCTTGGGCACCACGCGCGCCTCCAGGCCCTTCTCCGTGCCCACGAACACCACTTCGTTGGCGGGGTGGCGAGTGACGACCTCCTCCGCCAGCGCGATGCCCGGGAACAGATGGCCACCGGTGCCGCCGCCCGCGATGAGCACCTTCACGCCGTCACCTCCCGCAGGTCCGTCGTGCCCGCGCGCACCGGCCGCGACGCGCCCTGCGTGTTCGCGCTGAGCGACAGCAGCACGCCCGCGGAGCCCATCAGCACCACCAGCGACGTGCCGCCGTAGGACACGAACGGCAGCGTCAGGCCCTTCGTGGGCAACAGGCCCATGGCCACGCACATGTTCACCGTGGCCTGGAACGCGATGATGGAGCTGATGCCCAGGCCCAGGTACGTGCCGAAGGTCTCCCCCGCCGCCAGGGCCGCGCGGATGCCGCGCCACAGGACGATGGCGTACAGCACCACCAGCAGCCCCACGCCGATGAGCCCCAGCTCCTCACCCAGGATGGAGAAGATGAAGTCCGTGTGCGCCTCCGGCAGGAAGAACAGCTTCTGCCGGCCGTCCCCCAGGCCCAGGCCGGTGATGCCGCCAGAACCGATGGACATCAGCGACTCCGCCACCTGGTAGCCCACGTCGTGCCGGTGGGCCCACGGGTCCAGGAACGCGAGGATGCGCTTCATGCGGTAGGGGCTGGTCGCGATGGCGACGAAGGCCAGCGGCAGCGCGAGCAGGATGGAGCCCACCAGGTACGACAACTTCGTGCCCGCCGCGAACAGCAGCACGAAGAGCATGAACACCAGCAGCACGCTGCTGCCGAAGTCCGGCTGGAGCATGCACAAGAACACCAGGATGCCGCACAGGGCCAGGTGCGGGAGGAAGCCGATGGAGAACGTGGCCACCTTCTCCCGCTTCTTCGCCAGCGAATAGGACAGGTAGACGAGCCACGCGAACTTGGCGATTTCGGCCGGCTGCAGGCTGAAGCCCGGCAGGCGGATCCACCGCCGCGCGCCGCCTGCCGTGGTGCCGATGCCGGGGATGGCCACCGCGATGAGCAGCACGATGGCGACGAGCAGCAGCGGGTACGCCAGCCGCGCCAGCTTCCGCCACCCCAGCTTCATGGCCACCGCCATGCCCACCAGCCCCAGGCCCGCCGCGGACAGCTGGCGCTTGAGGAAGTAGAGGCTGTCGCCCAGCTTGTCCTGCGCGAGCACGGCGCTCGCCGAGTACGTCATCACCAGGCCCAGCGTCACGAGCGCCAGCACCGCGCAGAGAAGAATCGGATCGAACCGCACGGGGGCGGTCGGAGGAGAGGTCTTCATCACGGTCAGAGCGCCCCGACGAGGCGCTTGAACGTGTCGCCCCGGTCCTCGAAGTTCTTGAACTGGTCGTACGACGCGCACGCCGGGGACAGCAGGACCGTGTCCCCCGCCCTGGCCACCTCACGCGCCTTCGCCACCGCCGCGTCCAAGGTGCCGCACGCGTGCACCGGCGCGTCGTTCGCGTACGCCCGCGCCAGCGCGTCCGCGTCCTGGCCAATGGTGAGCACGCCCTTCACCTTGCCCTGCCCCGCCTCCACCATGGGCGCGTACGGCGCGCCCTTGCCCTTGCCGCCCGCGATGAGCCACACGTCGCCAGCGAAGGCCTTGAGCGCCACCAGCACGGAGTCCACGTTGGTGGCCTTGGAGTCGTTCACCCACTCCACGCCGTCCAGCACGCGCACGCTCTCCAGCCGGTGCGCCAGGCCCGGGTAGCTGTCCAGCCCCGCCTGCACCGCGTCCTTCGCCACGCCGCCCAGCCGGGCCAGCAGCGCCGCCGCCATCGCGTTCTGCGCGTTGTGCGCGCCCCGGAGCGAGCGGTTGGTGAGGGTGTAGGACTCGCCCGCGAACTCCAGCTCGAAGCCGCCGGGCCGCGCGATGGCCAGCCCCGCCAGCTTCGGCGCGTCCACCACCGGGCGGCCCGTGAGGCTGAAGCCGTACACGGGCACGCGCGCGGAAGCGGCCAGCCCCATCACCGCCGCGTCGTCCGCGTTCACCACGGCGAAGTCGCTGGCGCCGTCCTGGTTCATGAAGATGCGCGCCTTGGCCGCGCCGTACACGGCGTGGTTGGCGTAGCGGTCCAGGTGGTCCGGCGTGAGGTTGAGGATGGCCGAGCCCGTGGGCTTGAGCTGGTGGATGCCCTCCAGCTGGAAGCTGGACAGCTCCACCACCAGCGCGTCCCAGTCCCCGGGGGACATGGCGGCCTCGGCCAGCGGGCGCCCCAGGTTGCCGCCCACGAAGGTGCGCAGGCCCGCCTTCGCGTACAGCTCGCCGGTGAGTGCCGTGGTGGTGCTCTTGCCGTTGGTGCCGGTGATGCCCAGGAAGCGGGTGCCCGTGAGGAGGCGGCCCGCGAGCTCAACCTCGCCCCACACCGGGACGCCCGACGTGCGCGCGGCCTCCAGCTCCGGCAGGGACAGCGGCACGCCCGGGCTCACCACCACCAGGTCCTGGCGGGTGAGCAGCCCCGGGGGCGTGGCGCCGGTGACGAGCGTCACGCCCTTCGCGTGCAGCTCCTTCGCGACGTCGCCGAGCGCGTCCTCGGAGCGCGCATCCAGCGCCGTCACCTTCGCGCCTTGCTGGACCAAAAGCCGCAGCGCCGCGACGCCGCTCTTGGCCAGCCCGAACACCGCGACATTCCGACCGGACAGCGAGGGATTCATGGGGTGGGCCGACCTCGATGGGGGCAAAGCGACTAGCGCAGTTTCAGGGACAGCAGGGCCACGCCACCACAGAGGATGGCGACAATCCAGAAACGCACGATGATCTTCGGCTCGGCCATGCCCTTGAGCTCGAAGTGGTGGTGCACGGGCGCCATCTTGAAGACGCGCTTGCCCGTCATCTTGAAGGACGTCACCTGGATCATCACGGAGAGCGCCTCCGCGAAGAAGATGCCGTGGATGATGGCGGACACCACTTCGTTCTTGGAGAACACGGCCAGCCCGCCCAGCGCGCCGCCCAGGGCCAGCGAGCCGATGTCGCCCATGAACACGGACGCCGGGTAGGTGTTGAACCAGAGGAAGGAGATGCCCGCGCCCACGATGCTCGCGCAGAAGACGGCCAGCTCCGCGCCGCCCGGCACCTGGAGGATGCCCAGGTAGCGGTACAGCGGCGTGGCGGTCAGCCTCGTGACGCCGTTCACCGTCTCCGTGTCCGCGATGTGCAGCGTGGTGCCCGCCACGTAGCAGAGCACGCAGAAGGTCACCGCCGACACGATGGTGGGCACGATGGCCAGGCCGTCCAGGCCGTCCGTGAGGTTCACCGCGTTGGACGTGCCCACGATGACGACCCACGCGAACACCACGTAGAACCAGCCCAGGTCCGGGTTGAACCAATGGGACGGCACGAACGGCAGCGTCAGCCGCGTGTCGATGAGCAGCGTGGGCCCGAAGGAGCCGTCCGCCTTCGTCCACGTGCACATCAGGCCGAAGATGGCGATGAGGAAGAAGAGCGTCTGCAGCGCCATCTTCTTGCGCCCGGCCAGACCCTTGGAGTTGCGCTTGGACAGCTTGAGCCAGTCGTCCAGGAAGCCGATGAAGCCGTAGCTGAAGGTGAGGAGGATCATCACCCAGACGCCGCGGGACTTCAGGTCCGCGAACAACAGCGTGCCCGCCGCGATGCTGATGAGGATGAGCGCGCCACCCATGGTGGGCGTGCCCTTCTTCTTCTGGTGGCTGTCCGGGGTGTCCTCGCGCACGTTGCTCTGCCCGTGCTGCTTCAAGCGCAGCCGCGCGATGAGGCGCGGGCCGATGAGCATCCCCAGGAGCAGGGCGAAGACGCCCGCGGCGATGATGCGGAAGGTCGGGTAGCGCAGGAAGTTGAGGACGCGCCCGGCCTCGGTGTTCTGGATGAGCTCGTACAGAAGGTACAGCACTAGTGACTCCCTCCGGGGGGTGCCGCGCCCGTCAGGGCCGCCACCACGCGCTCCAATCGCATGCCGCGACTGGCCTTCACCAGCACCACGTCACCGGGCGAAAGCCGGGGCGTCAACCACGCCACCAATGGCTCCACTTCGGTGAAATGGGCGGCGGAATCTCCCATGTCCGCGCTGCCCAGACCGCCCGAGGACCGGGGGCCGAAGAACGCGACCAGCTTCGCGTGCCGCGCGACGAGCTCGCCCAGCCGGGCATGCTCCTCCGCCTCGCCCGCGCCCAGCTCCAGCATGTCGCCCAGCACCGCCACCGCCCGGCCGCCTTCCGGCACCAGCGTGCCCAGCGTGACGAGCGCGGCCTCCATGGAGGCCGGGTTGGCGTTGTAGCAGTCGTCCACCACCGTGATGCCGTTCCTGCCATCCACGATGTTGAGCCTGCGCGCGTACGGACGCGCGGACTCCAGGCCCTTCACGCACTCCTCCGGGGAGTAGCCCAGGGCCAGCGCCGTCGCGAACGCCGCCGTCGCGTTCTGCGCGTTGTGCGGCCCCACGAAGTGCAGGCGCACCGGCCAGTCCTTCCCCTGGTAGCGCACGGTGGCCACCATGCCGTCGCGGCCCAGCGTGTGGACCGCCGTGAGGCGCACGTCCGCCCCTTCCGCCCGGCCGAACGTCAGGTGCTTCGCGCCGCTGCGCGCGGCCTGGCGCACGATGAGCGCGTCGTCCACGTTCACGACAGCAGTGGCCTGGGGCAGCAGTTCGCGGAACATCTCCCCTTCCGCCTCCGCCACGCCCTCCAGGCTGCCCAGCCCCTCCAGGTGCTCCGGCTGGACGACGGTGATGACACCGGCGTCCGGCTGGACCTTTCGGGTGAGCCGTTCGATTTCGCCCGGCTGGTTCATCCCCACTTCGATGACGGCCGCCACGTGGGACGGCTCCAGCCGGAAGAGCGTGAGCGGGACGCCCACCTCGTTGTTGAAGTTGCCCTCCGTCTTCAGCGCCGGGCCCCGCGTGGCCAGGATGGCGCCCACCATCTCCTTGGTGGTCGTCTTCCCGTTGGAGCCCCCCACCGCCGCCACCGGAATCTGGAAGCGGCGGCGGTGCAGCGCGCCCAGGCCGCCCAGCGCGGCCAGGGTGTCATCCACTTCGTACAACGCGAAGCCCGGGGGCAGGGCCGGCAGCGCCCTCCCCCGCTTCACCACCGCCCCGGCCGCTCCCTGGCGCTGGGCACCGTCCACGAAGTCGTGGGCGTCGAAGCGCTCGCCCTGCAGCGCCACGAAGAGGCACCCGGGGGTGAGCGACCGCGTGTCGGTGCAGACGGCGGGAAAGCCCGCTTCCACGGGCCCCCCGCGCCGGGTCGCACCCGTCGCCTGCACCACCTCGTCATCGGAGAATCGAACGGCCATGGAGGGGGGGTGGCCTTGAGAAGGTTCAGCCCGGGATGCGGTTGGCCAGCGCGCGCGCGGCGACCTCGCGGTCGTCGAAGGCGAGCTTCTCGGTGCCTACCGTCTGATAGGTCTCGTGGCCCTTGCCGGCGATGAGGACGACGTCGTCGTCCTTGGCCAGGTTGATGACCTGCTCGATGGCGGCGCGGCGGTCCGCGTCCACCAGGTAGCCCTTCTCCCCGACCTTCGCCTTGCCCTCGGAGATGCGGCGCAGGCCGCCCTTCTCCAGGCCCGGCGTCACCTCGGAGATGATGGTCTCCGGATCCTCCGTGCGCGGGTTGTCGCTGGTCACCATCACCAGGTCCGCGCCCTCCGCGGCCACCGCGCCCATCAGCGGGCGCTTGCCCTTGTCGCGGTCGCCGCCGCAGCCGAAGACGACGATGACGCGGCCCTTGGCCAACGCGCGCGCCGCTTCGAGGGAGCGCTTGAGCGCGTCATCCGTGTGCGCGTAGTCCACCAGCACCGCCGGCGCCGGGCCGCCGCGGTGGTTCTCCGCGCGGTCCATGCGGCCAGCCACGCCCGTGACGAGTTCGATGCCGCTCTTCACGTCCGAGCGGCTGATGCCCGCGCCCAGCGCGATGCCGGCGGCGAGCATGATGTTCTCCAGGTTGTGGGGCCCCAGGAGCTTGCTCTTCACCTTGATGTCGCCCGCGGGCGTCTTCAGGGTGGCCTCGATGCCCTTGAGCGAATAGGCGGCATCCGCGGCGGAGATTTCACCCGCGCCCGTGCGGCTGAACTTCCACGCCATGCGCTTCTGGTTGCGCAGCTCCGTGTAGAGGCGGCTGGCGAAGGCGTCGTCCGCGTTGACGACCGCGGTGCCGGAAGCGCCCAGGTTCTCCAGGAAGAGCTTGCGCTTCACCTGGAAGTACTCCTCCAGGTCCTTGTGGTAGTCTAGGTGGTCGCGCGACAGGTTGCTGAAGCCGGCGGCCTTGAAGGTGAGCCCGTGCACGCGCTCCTGCGCGAGCGCGTGGCTGGAGACCTCCATCACCACCGTCTCCACGCCCGCATCCACCATCTCTCGGAAGATGCGGTGCAGCTCCAGCGGGTCCGGCGTGGTGTTGGCCAGCTCCGTCGTCTTGCCACCGAACTTGTAGCCCAGCGTGCCGATGACGCCCGGCGCCGGAGAGCCGGTGTACATGGCGGCCGTGGCGAGGATGGCCTCCAGCAGGTACGTGGTGGTCGTCTTCCCGTTGGTGCCGGTGACGCCCAGGAGCGTCAGCTTGTCCGCGGGACGGCCGTGGAAGTTGGCCGCGATGAGGGCCAGCGCCTTGCGCGCGCTGCTCACCTTGAAGAACGGCACCTGCGACGACTGGCCCTGCTTCTCCGACACCACGGCCACAGCGCCGCGCGACACGGCTTCACCAATGAACTGGGCCCCGTCTTCCTTCAGGCCCGGCACGGCAATGAAGAGATCCCCCGGCTTCACGCGCCGCGAATCCTGCGTCACTCCCGTGACGTCGACCGCGGAACGGCCGCCCGAGGTCTGCTCGGCTCCACACCCTGCGAGGACATCCGTCAGCTTCATCTCTTCCCCTTCACACGCATTGCTTGCGGGGCCTGGAAAGGACACGGCCTCATTGCCGCGTCGCCAGTTCCAGCGTCACCCGGGCCCCCTTCTCCACCAGCGCACCGGCGGGGGGGGTCTGAGATACGACTCGTCCACTTCCTTGCAGCTGTGGCTCCAACGCCGCGGCGAGCAACTTCACCACGGCTTCCCGTCCCGCCTGACCCTGGACGTCCGGCACACGCACCGTGCCGGGCTCCGGAGTCTCGGTCACCGCATCCTCCAGGCCGGCCCGAACGGGCACGACCTTCGCCAACGCCTTCGGTGCCGGAGGGGGCACCACGGGCGCGGCGGCCGCGGCCACCTCGGCGGGTGCCACCGTCCGGGACGGGGGCACGGCCAGGTGGGCCATGGCAGCGGTAGCGATTTCCTTGAAGGCAGGGGCAGCCACGTTCCCCCCGTATACGTCTGTCTTGGGTTCGTCCACCACCACGAGAATCACGGCGCGCGGGGCCTCGGCCGGTACCATGCCCGCGAACGACGCGATGCGTTTGTCGGAATACCCCCGTGCCACGGGGTCCGCCTTCTGTGCGGTACCCGTCTTGCCGGCCACCCGGTAGTCGTCCATGGCGGCCTTGGGCGCGGTTCCTCCCTTGACCACCACGCTCTCGAGCATGCCCACGACCTGGCGCGCCACCCTCTGGGAAACCACCCGCCGCAGCTCCGTGGGCTGGTTCTCCAGCAGTACCACGCCGTCCGGGTCCACCACCTTGGAGACCAGGAACGGGCGCATCAGCACGCCGTCGTTGGCCAGCGCGCCGTAGGCCGCCGTCAGCTGGACGGCGGTGGAGGTCATCCCCTGGCCGAAGGATTGGGTGGCCAGGGAGATGTCCGATTTCGGAAACGGGATGACGCCGCGGCTCTCGCCGGTGAGCGCCAGACCGGTGCGCTCCGCGAAGCCGAAGGCGTGGTAGCCGGCGACGAACTTCTCGCGGCCCAGGGCCTCGGCGACCTTCGCGGCGCAGATGTTGGAGGACACCTGGAGGATGCCCTGCGCGTTGAGCCAGCCGTGCGGGTGGGTGTCCCGGATGGTGTGACGGCCGATGCGCAGGGAGCCGTTCTCACAGAAGAACAGCTGGTCCGCGGTGATGGCCTTCTGCTCCAGCGCGGCGGCCACCACGAAGGCCTTCATCGTGGAGCCGGGCTCGAAGGAGTCCAGCGCGGCGCGGTTGCGGATGGCGTTCTTCACGCCGTCTTCCGGCGTGTTGGGGTTGAAGCGCGGGTTGTTCGCCAGCGCGAGAATCTCCCCGGTGCGCGGATCCAACACCACCGCCATGCCCGCCGCCGCCTTGGCGTCGTCCACGGCCTTGGCCAGCGCCTTCTCCGCCACGTACTGGAGGTGGCGGTCCAGCGTGAGCGTGACGGCGGCGCCCTGGCGCTCCAGCGGATCCATGGCGCCCTGGACCATCAGCTTGCGACCCTTGGCGTCGCGGAAGCCGGAGGTGCGCGAGTTCTGCCCGGACAGCTCGTCCTCGAAGGCCAGCTCCAGGCCCTCCAGGCCGTGGCCGTCGGTGCCCACCATGCCCACGATGTGCGCGCCCAGCTCACGCTGGGGATAGAAGCGCTTGGGCTCCTTGGTGAAGCCCAGGCCGGGCAGGCCCAGCGCCTTGACCGCCTCCACCTCCTGGGGCTTCGCCTGGCGCTTCACCCACGCGAAGCGCCTGGCGCGCGACAGGCGCGCGGTCAGGTCGCCGCTGTCCAGGTGCACGGCGCGGGCGAGCTGACGGGCCGCCTGCGGCACGTCGGGGAGCAGGGACGGGTCCACCCAGATGGAGTCCACCTCCACGCTCTGCGCCAGCGGCGTGCCGCGCCGGTCGAAGATGTCTCCGCGCCGGGCGGGGATGTCGATCTGCCGGACGTACTGGTCCTGCGCGAGGCCCCGCAGCTTCTCCTGCTGGAAGACCTGGAGGTAGACCGCGCGGCCGAACGCCGTGCCCAGGAGCGCGAGGAACAGCCCGAACAAGAGCTGGACCCGCAGCCTGAGCCCTTTCGTGTTCGACTCCGGAATCCGCGCGCTCTTCAGGTCCCTCACCGCTGGGTCCCCCGCTCCGCCACGCGGACGGCCGGGGCCGCGGAACGGGCCTGCGCGGTGCCGGAGCCCTTCACGCGCTCGTCCGCCAGGGACACCACCGCGCCGCCCTTGGGCATGGCCATGCCCAGCTGCTCACGGGCCACGCGCTCCAACCGGCCCGGCGCCTTGAGCGTGGCCAGCTCCAGCTTGAGCCGGTCGTTCTCCCGGGTGAGCGAGCGGCTCTCGCCCTCCGCGTTGGACAGGCGGTAGCCCATGTCCACCACCAGGACGCGGCTGGTGACGTGGAGGATGCCCACGGCCGCGAACAGGGTGAAGAGCATGACGGCGGGCAGCAGGTGCATCAGCACGCCGGCCACGGACACGGAGGGACGCGAGAGGGCCTTGCTCATCGGATTTTCTCCACCGCGCGCAGGTGCGCGCTGCGAGAGCGGGGGTTGGCCTCGACTTCCGCTTCGGAAGCCGCGACGGCCTTCTTGGACACGAGGACGAAGTCACCCTGGCTGTTGCACACGCACACCGGGAAGCCCGGCGGACAGGTGCACCCGCCCACCAGGGCGCGGAAGGCTTCCTTCACCTTCCGGTCCTCCAGGGAGTGGAAGGAGATGACCGCGGCGCGGCCGCCCACCTTGAGCAGCGAGGGCAGCGCGGCGAGCAGCGAGTCCAGCGCCTCCAGCTCCCCGTTCACCGCCATGCGCAGCGCCTGGAAGGTGCGGGTGGCCACGTGGATGCGGTCCGGCCACGCCTTGCGAGGCACGGCGCGCTTCACCACCTCCGCGGCCTCCAGCGTGCGCTGGGGCAGCGCCTTCTTCAGCTCCCGCGCGATGGGCCGCGCGAAGGGCTCTTCCCCGTAGTCCTTGAGCAGCTTCGCCAGGTCGCGCTCGTCCGTTTCGGCGATGAGCTCCGCGGCGGTGATGCCGCTGTCGCCCATGCGCATGTCCAGCGGGCCCTCCTTCATGAAGGAGAACCCGCGCTCGGCCACGTCCAGTTGGGGCGAGGACACGCCCAGGTCCACCAGCACGCCGTCCACGGGCAGCAGGTCCTGCGCGACGCTGAGAAGGTCCGCGAAGTTGCCCTGCCGGGCCTGGAAGCGCGCGTTGACGCCCATGCGGGCGGTGGCCGCGGCCAGCGCCACGGGGTCCCGGTCCACGCCCACCACCGTGGCGCCCCGGGCGAGCAGCGCCTGCGTGTGGCCTCCGCCACCGAGCGTGCCGTCAAGGATGACCTTGCCCTCCGCCGGGTTCAGCAGCTCCACCGTCTCGTGGAGCAGGACGGTCTGGTGCTGGAAGTCCACGGGAGGGGGCCTTGGGTGCAGGGTCAGACGAAGGGAGCGCGCGCGAGCTGGAAGGCAGCCCGGGCATCGTTCATGTGCGGGTACAGCTCGAAGGCGTCATGGGCGCCGGCCGCGCGGAAGATGGCGGCCAGGTACGGCGACAGCCCGGACAGCTTCACGTCTCCACCGGAGCGGCGGAACGCGTCCGTGCGGGCCATCAGCGGGCGCACGCCGCGGTAGTTCAGGTGCGACACGTCCGCGAAGTCGAGGACGACCTGACGGGTGCCCCGGTGCAGCCGGTGCATCAGGTCCTCGCACAGCTTGAGCAGGTCCGCCTCCTCCAGCTCGCCCTCCAGCATCAGCGTCTCCACGCGCTCGGACGCCGCCACCACCGCCCTGGTCCGACGAACCTCCTGAACCTGGTCCATGCGCCTGCCCACCCTTCTCTCGCGAAACTAAGGCTGTCGACTTCCTGGCTACGGCTGGCGCAGCTCGCCCAGCACCCGCAACACGTCCGGGGAGGTGGCTTCCTGGCGCGCGTCCTCCTGCGCCTTCGCCCAGCCTTCCTGGCTCCAAAGCTCAATCACCTTCACCATCCCCGCCCACACCACTTCCTTCTCCAACTTCGCGTACGCCCTGAGCGACGGCGGGATGAGCAACCGGCCCAGCTTGTCCAGCGGGCACTCCTGCGCGCTGGCCACGTACAGCCGCATCAACGTCTTGACCCCCGGCTCCATGGGGTTGCGCCGGGCGAGCGCGGTCTCCAACGCCTCCCACTCCCGCACCGGATAGGCGTGGAGGCAGGGGTCCAGGGCCGTGGTGACGATGAGCCGCTCGTCGTAGGCGCCCACCAACGTCTCCCGAAGCTTCGCCGGGAGGCTGGTGCGCCCCTTCGCGTCGATCTGGTGCTCATAGACGCCTCGGAACACGCGGGACGATCCACCTTTTCAGCCCAGCACGGGACGGACCACCACTCCTTCCCACTTCTTACCCCTCTGCGGCCGGCATACATACGCGCCCCCCCCAGGGGGGTCAAGAAAGCGCGCAACAGGCTGGAACACCGCTCGCCCGGCGCCGGACATCCCCCAGGGCACATGCCGGACGGCCTACCCTTGGGGGTGGGGTAAACTTGAGTTCTTTCGCTCCCAGGCTGAGACTGGCGGGCGCGTGAACACGAACGTTCGACTGAAGGTGGCCTACAAAACGCCGCAGTCGCTGGTCGGTGAGTACACCCGCAGCGTGGGTCAGGGCGGCGTCACCCTGGAGACGCGCAAGGCCCTGCCCCTGGGCACCCGCTTCACCTTTGAACTGCACGCGGGCGGCATGCCGCGTCCGGTGGAGGTGCTGGGCGAGGTCGTCAAGGTGGAGCCGCGCCCCGGCGAGCGCTTCATGCTCACCGTGCGCTACGACGGCGCGGAGGATCGCAGCGCGCTGGACGCGGTGCTCCAGTTCATCTTCGCCCAGGAGGAGCAGAACGGCCTGCGCCGCTTCCCGCGCCTGCCGCTGCACCTGCGCGCGCGGGAGGCCGACCCCCGGGCGCCCTTCTTCTACGTGCGCGACATCTCCCGCGGCGGCGTGGGCCTGGAGGTGGACGCCCCCGCCCTGCCCCGCGAGGTGCAGGTGGGCACGCCCTTCTTCATGGAGATGGACATGAAGGAGGGGCCGCTGCTGCTCCACGGCGAGGTGGCGTGGACGTCATCCGTGCCGCGCAAGGGCGTGGCGCAGGCGGTGACGCCGGGCTTCGGCGCGACGTTCGGCCGGCTGCGGCCGGACATGCTCCAGCGGCTGGAGGCCCTGATGGCGCTGGAGCACCTGCCGCCCGCGCCCTGGCGGGCCCGGGTCAGCTTCGGCCTGGATGCCGTGTCGCGGATGCCCTGACGCTGCGTCCAGGGCACCCGCGCGCTTCATCTGTTACAGCGGGTTGTACGGGTAGCCGTCGGCCTCCTCCAGGCCCGCGACGATGGTCTCGCGCAGCTCCGCCGGGTCGTACGGCGTGAAGGCGTCCAGCGCGGACAGGCGCTTCAACTCCAGCGTGAGCGCGTCACCCTTGAGCGTGGCGCAGAGCGCGCGGCGGGTGCGCTCGAAGGCGCGCGTGGTGGACTCCATCGCGTACAGCCGCACCAGCGCCACGCGCACGGGGTCCTGCACGCCACCGGTGGCCGCCTGACGGGTGCGCGTCACCATGGAGTCCAGCGCGTACGCGTCCATCACCACGTCCGCCAGCGCGGCCATGACCTCCTGGTGCTTGTCCAGCTCCGTGCCGAAGGTCTCCGCGGCCAGGCGCATGCCGTGGATGGCCAGGTGCTTGGCGCACTCGGCGGCGATCTCCTCGTTGGCGAGCGCGTCATGACGGCCGGCGCGGGGACGCTCGCCGCGGCTCAGCTCCTCCGCCACGGAGCGCGCCTGCGCGAACAGCGGCAGGTCGCCCTTCACGGCGCGCTTGAGCAGCATGCCGGTGATGAGCATCCGGTTGATTTCATTGGTGCCCTCGAAGATGCGGTTGATGCGCGCGTCGCGGTAGGCGCGCTCCACCGGGTACTCCTCGATGTAGCCGGCGCCGCCGTGCACCTGCACCGCGTCGTCCACCAGGAAGCCGAGGGCCTCCGAGCCGAAGACCTTCATGATGGAGGCCTCGGTGGCGAACTCCTCCATCGCGGCGATGACGTGCGCGTCGTAGTCCGCGTCCGAGCGCTCCTTGGACGCGAGCCGCCCGTCCACCAGGCCCGCCGTGCGGTACGTCATGCTCTCCACCGCGTAGACGAGCGTGGCCATGCGCGCGAGCTTCTCGCGGATGAGCGGGAACGTGGCGATGGGCGCCTTGAACTGCTTGCGCTCCTGCGCGAACTTCAGCGCGCTCCGCAGCTGCAGCTTCATGCTCCCGATGACGCCCGCGCCCAGCTTCAGGCGGCCGTAGTTGAGGATGTTGAAGGCGATGCGGTGGCCCTTGCCCAACTCGCCCAGCAGGTTCTCCACGGGCACCTGCGCGTCCTCGAAGTAGAGCGGGCACGTGGACGAGCCGCGGATGCCCATCTTGTGCTCCTCCGGGCCCACGGTGAGGCCCGGGGTGTCCTTCTCCACGATGAAGCCGGTGAACTTGTCGCCGTCCACCTGCGCGAAGACGACGAACACGTCCGCGAAGGCCGCGTTGGTGATGTAGAGCTTGGAGCCGTTGAGGACGTAGTGCTTGCCGTCCGCGGACTTCACCGCCTTCGTCTTCGCCCCGCGCGCGTCGCTGCCGCTGCCCTGCTCCGTCAGCGCGTACGCCGCCACCCACTCACCCGTGGCGAGCTTGGGCAGGTACTTCGCCTTCTGCGCCTCGTTGCCGAACCACACGATGGGCAGCGACCCGATGCCGGTGTGCGCGCTGGACGTCACCGACCACGAGCCCAACAGGCTCATGGCCTCCGCGAGCAGCAGCGACGTCGTCTTGTCCAGACCCGTGCCGCCGTAGGTCTCCGCGATGTCCACGCTCAAGAGGCCCAGCTCGCCCGCGCGGCGCAGGAGGTCGCGCAGCAGAGCGTTGTCCTTGCCCTCGATGCGCGCGGCCTGGGGCAGCACCTGCTCACGGCAGAACTGGAGCGCCGTCTTGAAGAAGAGCCGCTGCTCCTCGGAGAACCCCTCCGGCGTGAGGATGCGGGTGGAGCCCACCTCCTGGAAGAGGAAGGTGGCCCCGGCGAGAACATCCTGGGGACGGGAAGCGGGCTCGGTTGCGGCGACCATCAACGACCTCCGGGGAGGGAGCATTGCCCTCCGAAGCCTTCAGGGGAAAAGGCGCGCGGGACATTAGGGCGCGCGGACTGTCACGGGTAGTAGCGGCGCGGCCCCACCACCTCAAGGCGACGTGGGACTCCACCCGGGGTGCGTGCCCGGCCTGCAGGCGGCAGGCTTCCTGGTCCCTGTGTTACGGGGAACCCGCGTCCGGAGCGGACCGGGGCGTGGGGTACACGAGGCAGAGCGTGTCGAAGAGCCCCTCCTCCGGCGCGACGTACGTGCCGCCGAGCGCCCGCGCCACCTGCCCCACCTCCGTACCGAACGACGGCACGAGGCACAGGTCGTCCGATGTGGTGAAGCGCGTCTTCAGCCGGGCCAGCTCCCGCCGCAGCGTCGCGATGTCCTGGCGCCCGCCGCGCACCGGCACGGAGGGTCCGTTGCGGTCCGGCCCCGGCAGCTTGCCCACGCTGGTGCTCAGCTCGAAGCCGTCCGCGCGCTGGATGATGCGCAGCTTGCCGGGCGCCACCTCCTCCAGCCACGCCCGGAAGCCCTGCTCGTCGCGCAGCACCAACCGGTAGGCCACCGGCGCGTCCGGGTGCTGGAGCCACACCTCCGCCGCCTGCGCGCGCAAGACCGCCAGCGCGTCCGACACCTGCGCGAGGAACGTGTCCGAGTCCTCCACGGCGACGAGCACGTCCTTGCCCCGAACCCGCTCCGCCAGGCTGGCCGCGTCCCGGGCGCGGGCTGGCGTGAAGGTCTCCGCGCCCAGGCGCACCTGATCTCCCGACAGCTCCAGCCGGAGGACGTCCTCCGGGAGAGGCTCGCCCCAGACGGGCGCGGACACGGGCGTGACGGTCGCATCCGCCCAGGTGCCCGCGTCCGCGGGAGCGGGTGGAGGGGCTCCCGGATCCACACGGAGTGCTGGCTCCGGGGCTACCGTGCGTGCCGGTTCGGCGGGAGGTGACTCCCGGCAGCCACCCCATGTGAGGGTGCTCCACACCAGGAGGAAGAATGCACGGTTACGGGAACAGGCTGGCGAGCGTAGCGGAATATTCCACCCGGAGCGTCTGAATGGCCTCATGATAGCTTCTCGCGGTTTTTGCGAAGGACTCCCCTCCACCGGAGCCGATTCGAACGTGCCGCCGCCTTCCGCCGGCTTCCAGTTCGGCAAGTACAAACTGCTCGAGCGCATCGCGACGGGCGGCATGGCGGAGATCTACCGCGCCCGGATGACGGCGGTGGCGGGCGTGACGAAGCCGGTGGTCATCAAGAAGATCCTCCCGGGCTACGCGGACGACAGCGCGTTCGTGTCCATGTTCATCAACGAGGCGCGCATCGCGCTGGGGCTGTCGCACGGCAACATCGCGCAGATCTTCGACTTCGGCGAGGTGGAGGGCGAGTACTTCCTCGCGATGGAGTGGGTGGACGGCCATCCGCTCTCGCACGTGCTTCGCCGGGCGCGGGAGAAGGGGCTGCCCGCGCTGCCGCCGCCGCTGGCGGTGCTGGTGGCCATCGACATGCTGCGGGGGCTGGCGTACGCGCACACGCGGCTGGATGACAACGGCCGCCCGCTGCACATCGTCCACCGGGACGTGAGCCCGCAGAACGTGCTCCTCTCCTTCGAGGGGCAGGTGAAGCTGGTGGACTTCGGCATCGCGCGGGCGCGGCTCGCCGGGCGCTCCGACACGAAGGCGGACCCCGCGAAGGGCAAGTACGTCTACTTCGCGCCGGAGCAGGCGCGCGGCGAGGCGCTGGACGCGCGCACGGACGTGTTCGCCGCGGGCACGGTCCTCTACGAGATGCTCTGCGGACGGCGCCCCTTCGAGGGCTCGCTCCAGGACGTGCTGCGCAAGATTTCCCAGGGCGACTTCCCCCGCCCGCGCGAGTGGACGCCGAACATCCCGGCCGCGCTGGAGCGCATCCTGCTCACCGCGATGGCCACCAGCCCGGAGCAGCGCTACCCCACCGCTCAGGCCTTCGCGGAGGCGCTGGCGCGACAGCTCCACGTCACCGCGCCGGACGTGTCCGCCAGCGACCTGGGCCACTTCATGGGCTACCTCTTCGAGCCGGAGCTCGTGGAGTCCGGCCGCCCGGTGCAGCTGCCGCGCGAGTTCGTCGCACGGGTGGGCCGCTGGAGCGGCGTCGCCGAACCGCCGCCCATCGCCACGCCTCCGGAGGTCCCCCTCCACGACTCCGAGCCCGGGGGTGAGCCCCGAGGCGATTTGACGACGCAGCCCCTGCCCCCGCAAGCGATGCCTCCGGAGCCGCCGCCCGCGTGGCACCGCTCCCTGCGCGGCTGGGCGGTGCGCGGCGCGCCGGTGGCGGTGGCGGCGCTCGTGGCCATGTGGCTGGGCCTGGTGATGGGCGGCTCCAACACGTTCGCGGTGGAGCTCAGCTCCTCTCCCGCGGGCGCCGTCATCCGCGTGGACGGCCGGACGCTGGCGGAGACGACGCCCACGCTCATCACCCAGCTGCCGTCGGACCGCGACCATGTGCTGGAGGTGCTGATGCCGGGCATGGTGCCCTTCAGCCAGCGCGTGCACGCCGAGCGCGGCACCACGCTGGCGGTCCATGCGCGGCTCGCGCCGAAGCAAGCAGTCGCGGCGCGCGCCCTGCCCCGCGCGGGTCCGGGCGACACGCCCGCATCCTTCGCCCGCTACTCCTCCGGAGGCCCGTTCGCGCTCAGCGCGGTCGCGCATGCCCTGCGCGTGCCCCCGTCCCAGGCGGCGCGCATGCGGTTGGATCCCTCCCGCGCCTACGGCCTGCGCGTGGAGGGCCGCGTGTCGGTGGGCGGCCCGCTGCCGGTGGCCCAGGCCGTGTACTTCCTGGAGGGCGGCACGGCGCTGACGGCGCGCGACAGCTTCGGACTGGTGGGCGCCGACGAGGTGCTGGTGCGCGACGCCTCCGTCCTCTACGTGTTCCTCTGGGACGACCGGCCCGACGACAACCGCGGCGCCCTCCAGGTGCACGTGCGCGAACAGGCGAGCGGCGCCATCACCACCCTGCTCCTGGACGCGCGCCGGCACGCCGTCTCGCTGTCACCCCACGACGGCTTCACGCTCCGGGAGCTGGATCCGTCCACCACCTACCGCGTCGTCGTGCGTTCGGCCGGGGAACCGGCGCGCACGCGCGGCTTCGGCGGCGGCGAGGTGGGCGGCGTGCTCGCGCTGCACGGCGCGGGACCGTCCCCGGCCGTGGCCCCGGGCACGCTGGAGGTGCTGGAGGTCAACCAGCCCACGGTGATGCGCGGCGCGAGCTGGCTGCGGCTCGCGTTCCCGGATGACGACGTCCAGGACAACTCCGGCGGCCTCACGCTGGAGGTGACGCCGGTGGCGCCGCTGCACCAGTAGCGAGCGACGGGCCGCTACAGGACACCGCCAGCCTGTAGCCGAAAAATTGATCATCCGGGCGCCGCCCCTACCCTGGGCCGCCACGGAGGACGCTCATGAAGAAGCTGCTGGCGGTGCTGGCCCTGGGGATCGCGGTGATGGCGACGGTGGGACTTTCCACCCGCGTGGACGCACGGCCCGGAAGCACGGCGGACGAGGGGCCGACCGACGCCCAAATCGACGCTGTCCTGGACTCGCAGGCGCACGAGGTCATGGCCAAGCTGTTGGAAGCGCAGCGCAATGCCAACCGGATGACAATGCTTCCCCGGTAATCTCGTGGCATCCGGCGAGGCTCGGTGCTACGACCGGCGCTCGCTTCGGTGATCATCCCACCCGCCCACGAGGGGGCCATGCCAGAAGGGTCCGCTGCACTCCAGCTCCAGGTTGGAGACCGGGTCGTCTACCCCAACCAGGGGGTCTGCCGCGTTGCCGCCATCGACGTGAAGGAGGTGGCGGGCCAGAGCCTCACCTTCGTCACCATGCGCCGGGAGGAAGACGGCGCGGTCGTGATGGTGCCGCAGGGGAAGATCCTCTCCATCGGCGTGCGCAAGGTGGCCAGTCCCACCGACGTGGAGGAGATCTACGCGTTCCTCCGCTCGGACAGTGACAAGGCCGACCTGGACTGGAAGCAACGCGCGCGCACCAACCTGGACCGAATGACCCAGGGCGGCATCCTGGGTCTGGCGGAGGTCGTCAAGGGCCTCCAGGTCCTCAGCGAGCTGCGGCCGCTGCCCACCAAGGAGCGCGAGCTCTACGACAACGCCCGGCACCTGCTGGTCTCGGAGGTCGCCGCCGCGCTGGGCACCGCCGAGGCCAACGCCGAGGACTCCATCGACATCGTCCTCTTCCCGCCCGGGAAGGAGCGTCCCAAGCGCACCGCCGCGGAGTTCGCGCGGCCCGGTGGCGACGAGGACGACATGGACCTGGACGGCGACCTCATGGGTCTGGAGGGCGGGGAGCTGGACCTGCCCTCGGACGAGGAGCCGCAGTCCGAGTCCGAAGCGGAGTCCTCCGAGGAAGAAGGCGGCGAGGAGGAAGGCGGCGAGGAGGGGGGCGAGGATGCTCCCAAGAAGCGCGGCCGTCCGCCCAAGGCCAAGCCGGCCGAAGGCGAGGAGGCCGCCGCTCCGAAGAAGCGCGGCCGTCCGCCCAAGCCGAAGCCCGAGGTGGCGGAGGGCGCCGAGCCCGCCGCCCCGAAGAAGCGCGGCCGTCCGCCCAAGGCCAAACCACCCGAGGGCGCCGCACCCGCGGAGCCCGCCGCGCCCAAGAAGCGTGGCCGTCCTCCCAAGGCGAAGCCGCCCGAGGACGAGTGAACCCCACGGCCCTCCGGCCGCCCGCGTCGCGCCGCAAGCGCGCGCCCGGCACCGCGAGGGCCTTCCCGCCGAGGTGACGCCCCGTGATTCGCGTCGTGACGCTGGACCCCTTCGACGACAAGCAGCTCGCCAAGTTCAACCGCACGCTCTACACGGCCTTTGGCGTGGGCAGCGAGCACAGCGGCTCCGCGGAAGTCCCCGCGGGCATGTCCGAGCCCCTGGACGCGGAGAAGCTGCTCGATGAGGTGAAGGGCATCCGGGCCTACAAGGACGACAAGGTGCTGCTGCTCACCTCGCGCAAGCTGAAGGACCGGGACCTGCCCAGCGGCAAGGCGCCCACGTCGGGCTTCGCCAGATACGGCAAGGACCGGGCAATCCTCTCCATCGCGCCGTTCAAGGACCTGGAGAAGGACTTCAAGCCCATCGCGCGCCACGCGCTGCACCAGCTGGGCACGCTCTGGGAGCTGCACCACTGCCTGGATCCGCGCTGCTCAATGTACCCGCCCTGGACGCCGTCCTTCAATCAGGGCGACCACATCTTCTGCACCTTCTGCCGCGAAAAGAGCGAGCAGAAGATCCGTCTTGCCAAGTCCTAAGGCCCTGCGCGCCCTGCCCCTGGTGGAGCTGGGGGCCTTGTTGCTCGTCGCGCTCTTGTGCCTGGTCTTCCAGCTGAGGCTTCCGGGCCGGCTGCCCACGGACGCGGACGAGCGCGCCATGGCGGACGTGCTGGCCCGCGATGCGCGCCCCGGGGACGCGGTGCTGCTGTTCCCCTGGTGGACCGAGCGCGCCCGTCTGTTCGTGCCGTCCTCCGTGCCCGTGTACGGGTGGCTGGAGTCGGACGGCGCGGACCTGAGCGCGCACCCGCGCATCTGGGTGCTGGGCCAGCCGGAGCTGCCCCGCTCCGACGTGGGCGCGTTCGACGCGGCCTTCCTCCCCGGCCGCAAGGCGCTGGGGCCCGAGTCGCGCATGGGCCCGCTGTCGCTGCGCCTCTACGAGAACGGCCGCTACCGCCCGCGCCACTGGGTGGCGAGCGAGTCCGCGAACGCGGCGCACGTGTACCTGGAGCAGCCGGACGGCTCGCGCCGGGACTGCCCCTTCGACGGGCGTGTGCACCGCTGCCCTGGCCCGCCGCACCTGTACGTGGCGCCGGAGTGGCACGAAATCCTCTACGAGCCCCGGCACTGCCTGTGGATGCACGCGCCCGGAGGCGCGCAGCGGCTGGTGGCGGAGTTCGCCAACGTGCCGTCCGGCATGGGCCTGCGGCTGGAGGGCGGCATCATCTTCGAGTTCGCGCACCCGAAGGACCCGCGCCTGTCCACCTCGTACCTGGGCGTGGATGACGCGGCCTCGGGCGAGCGGCTGTTGGACGTGCCCATTCCCCCGGGCCGCGAGGGCGTGCAGAAGGCGGAGGTGGTGCTGCCGCCCGGGCCGCCGCGCACGGTGAAGGTCTGGGTGCAGGCGGACAACGCGGAGTCGCGGCAGGTGTGCCTGGACGTGATGGCGCTGGAGCCCGCGGTGGGGGTGAAGCCATGACAGCTCCGGTGACGTTTCAGATGACCGGACGCCCCGCCACGCGCGAGGAGAAGTTCACGGCCCTGGCGCTGTGGGTGCTGGCGTTCGCGGCGCTGTGGAGCACGGAAGCCGCCGTGGGCTTCACGCGCGACGAGAGCGTCTACTTCGCCGCGGCGGAGGGCTATTCGCAGTGGTTCCGGCTGCTGCTGCACTCGCCCGCGCAGGCATTCACGGACAGCGCCATCGTGCGCTCGTGGGACTACAACCACGAGCACCCGGCGCTGATGAAGACGCTGTTCGGGTTGAGCCACCTGCTCTTCCACGACACGCTGGGCGTGATGCGCGACGCGACGGCCTACCGGCTGCCCGCGTTCGCGATGGCGGCGCTGGTGCCCGCGCTGTGCTTCCTCCTGGGCAGCGCGCTGTACGGCCGCACCGCGGGGTGGTTCGCCGCCCTTTCCTTCCTGCTGGTGCCGCGCCAGTACTTCAACGCGGAGCTGGCGTGCTTCGACATGCCGGTGGCCGCGATGTGGCTGCTCGTCGTGTACTGCTTCTGGCGCGCGCTGGAGAGCACCCGCTGGGGCGTCGCGTGCGGCGTGGCGTTCGGCCTGGCCCTCGCCACGAAGCACAACGCCCTCTTCCTGCCGTTCGTGCTGTCGCCGTTCGCGCTGTGGCGCGCTTGGCAGGCAAGCGAAGGCAACCCCGAGGCCCGCGTGCGGCTCTTCCGCTTCGTGGGGCTCTTCGCCGCGGTGGCGGTGCTGTACGGCCTGCTGGTGGTGTTCCTGGGCGGGCCCGCCGGGTTCCAGAAGAAGTTCCTGCTCCTGAGCCCGCACACGCTGTTCTTCGTGGGGCTCGCGGTGGGCTGCGCGGTGCTGCTGAGGGAGCTGCGGCGCGTCAGCCTGCCGGTGACGCAGGCGCTGGTTCCGCTGGCGGCCATGGCGGTGCTGGGCCCCGTCCTCTTCTACCTGCACTGGCCCTACCTCTGGCACGCGCCGGTGGACCGCACCGCGTGGTACCTGGCCTTCCACGCGACGCACAACCACTACGCCTGGTTCTACCTGGGCACGTTGATGCGAGGGCCGCCCTTCCCGCTCAGCTACGTGCTGGTGAAGACGGCGCTGACGGTGCCCACCAGCCTCTTCGCGCCCATGGTGACGGGCTTCGTGGCGCTCGTGGGCCGCGCGCTGCTCAGCGTGAGTGAACGCACGCGCGATTGGGTGCGGATGCCCACGGCGGCGGAGGCGCTGGTGGGCGTCAACGCGGTGACGTCCATCCTCATCATCAGCCACCCGCAGGTGCCGCACTTCGGCGGCGTGAAGCACTGGTTCCCGTCCATGCCCTTCCTGGGCATCCTCGCGGGCGCGGCGGTGGCGCGCGGGTGCTTCGCGCTGTGGGAGGTGCTGAAGGCGCGGCGGCCTTCGGTGTCACCGCTGGCGGTGACGGTGCCGGTGTTCGCGCTGCTCATGGCGCCCGCGCTGCTGGGGCTGGTGCGGGTGTTCCCGTACGGCACGGCGGCGTACTCGGAGCTGGCAGGCGGGCTGCCGGGCTCGGCGACGCTGGGGATGCAGCGGCAGTTCTGGTCCAGCCACGTCACCGGCGTGCTGCCGTGGATCAACGAACACGCGAAGCAGGGCGCGCGCGTCTACCTGCATGAGGTGAACGGCTTCTCGTTCCGCGACTACCAGCGCAACGGCATGCTGCGCGCGGACGTGCGAGCGGTGAACAGCCCGTTCGACGCGGACATCGTCGCGTACCAGTACCACCAGGAGTTCCGC
Organism: Corallococcus sp. AB030; assembly: GCF_003668965.1. Taxonomy (NCBI): domain Bacteria; kingdom Pseudomonadati; phylum Myxococcota; class Myxococcia; order Myxococcales; family Myxococcaceae; genus Corallococcus; species Corallococcus sp. AB030. The sequence continues at coordinate 23,953 of NZ_RAWQ01000024.1, read as the reverse complement.
GAGCACGAGTTCCTCACGTGGCAGGCCTTCGGCACGCGCACGCCGGTCACCGGGCTGTACCTGGACGAAACGCCGCAGGTCATCGTCTACCAACGCCCGGAGTAGGTCCGGGCCCGGATGACGCAGGAAGCCATGTGCACGACCGTGCACTCGGCGGCCTCACGGGCGTCCACGAAAAGCGGACAGGACCGGAAGGCATGGGGCCGGGGTAGGCTGGCGGTGTCGGCCATTCCACCTTCCCGAGGAGGAACACATGACGCGCTGGACGGGCTTGTTGACGGTGATGGTGCTGGGCGCGGGCATCATGAGTTGCGACGACGCGAAGCCGCCCGCGAAGGTGACGCGCGCGCAGGTGAAGCGCACGGGCCCCGCGACGATGGAGATCATCCCCGTCGAGGGACAGCTCCCCTACTGCATGCTCTTCACGATGTCCGAGAAGGGCGTCATCCGGCAGCTCACGCTCACGCGCGAGAACCGCTCCATCCGCTGCGACCCGGGCCGCCCCGTCGCGAACACCAGCTTCCGCGTGCCGGTGCAGGAGGGGAAGGTGCGCGTCTACATCTTCTTCTCCGACGAGCGCGTGCCGGCGGGCTCCGTGGCGCAGCAGCTCTACGACTTGCGCGACCGCGAGCGCGTCACCGCCATGGACCTGCGGCTGCCGGGGCGCATCTTCGTGGAGACGCTGGAGTTCACGCCGGAGACGGGCGAGCCGGAAGCGACGGGCGGCATCGTGGGCGCGGGCGGCGTGGTGACGTCCGACGGAGGCACGGCCCCGGACGCCGGTACCCGCGAGCTGGCCGTGGAGCCGCTGGCCAACTGAGCGCCAGACGCGAAGAAGCCCGAGGGTGGTCATCCGCCCCCGGGCCTCCGTGCTGCTTCAAGCCGTGACATCGTGGCCGCCTAGTTCAGCCACCCACCGCCGTAGCGGCTGCGCTCCAGCCGGGCCAGGCGCTCCCGCTCCTGCCGCTCGCGCTCCACCCGCGCCTGACGCTCGCGCTCCTGCCGTTCCCGCTCCAGCCGCGCCTGCCGCTCCCGCTCCTGCCGCTCGCGCGCCACCCGCGCCTGACGCTCGCGCTCCTGCCGCTCGCGCTCCAACCGGGCCTGCCGTTCCCGCTCCTGCCGCTCGCGCTCCATGCGGGTCTGGTCCTGGCGGCTCACGAGGGGGGTGGCGGCGTGGAAGTCGGCCGCCATCACCGGGGAGCTCGCGACGAGCGCCACAGCCACCACCATCTTCTTGCGCATCGCCTTCATGACCTGCCTCCGTGAGCCGCGTTGTCCTGCGTTCTGAACCTACTGACGGGGGAGGCCCTGCTTGATTCAACCGCGCCATCGGAAGATGGCCCTGTTGAAACACTCTGAAATCAAGTCGGAGTGAAGCCGCTTCTCACGCGGACAGGAGGGGTAGTCTCGCGGTCGGCATCCTTCCCTGGGAAGAACACGTGACGCGCTGGACGGGCTTGTTGACGGTGATGGCGTTGAGCGCGAGCTCCGTGCGCTGCGACGACGCGAAGCCCGCGAAGGTGACGCGTGCCCAGGTGAAGCGGACGGGCCCCGCGACGATGGAGATCATCCCCGTCGGGGACCAACTCCCCTACTGCATGCTCTTCACGACGTCCGAGAAGGGCATCATCCGGCAGCTCACGCTCACTCGGGAGAACCGCTCCATCCGCTGCGAGGCGAACCGGCCTGTTGCCAACACCCGCTTCCGTGTGCCGGTGCAGGAGGGGAAGGTGCGCGTCTACGTCTTCTTCTCCGACGAACCCGTGCAGGCGAACTGGGTGGCACGGCAACTCTATGAGTTGCGCGACCGCGAGCACATCACCGCCATGGACCTGCGGCTGCCGGGGCGCATCTTCGTGGAGACGCTGGAGTTCACGCCGGAGACAGGCGCCGTCGTGGACGCGGGCAGCACCGCCCACTGACCTCCAGACGCGAAGAAGCCCGAGGGTGGTCATCCGCCCCCGGGCCTCCGTGCTGCTTCAGGCTGTGGCACCATCGCGGCTTAGTTCACCCAGCTGCCCCGGTAGCGGCTGCGCTCCAGCCGGGCCAACCGCTCCCGCTCCTGCCGCTCGCGCTCCAGCCGGGCCAGACGCTCGTGCTCCCTGCGCTCCCGCTCCATCCGAGCCTGCCGTTCCCGCTCCAACCGCTCGCGCTCCAACCGGGCCTGACGCTCGCGCTCCATCCGCGCCCGCTCCTTGCGCTCACGCTCCAGCCGGGCCTGACGCTCGCGCTCCATCCGCGCCCGCTCCTGCCGTTCGCGCTCCAGCCGCGCCGTCCGCTCCCGCTCGTGCCGTTCGCGCTCCATGCGAGCCTGGTCCTGACGGCTCACGAGGGGGGAGGCGCCGTGGTAGTCCGCCGCCATCACCGGGGAGCTCGCGACCAGCGCCACAGCCACCACCATCTTCTTGAGCATCGCCTTCATGACCTGCCTCCGTTGAGCCGCGTTGTTGCTGCGTTCTGAACCTTCTGACGGGGGAGGCCCTGCTTGATTCAAGCGCACCAAAGGCACGGGGCCCCTCCCGTTTCCCTCGGAAGAGGCCCCGCTGAAACACTCTGAAATCAAGTCGGAGTGAAGCCGCTTTTCAGTACGCCTCGCGGGCCATGGCCAGCAGATCCGCCTCCGTCACGGTGCGCGGATTCCCCTGGTGGGACGCGTCCTGGAAGGCCTTCTGCGCGATGTGCTCCAGGTCCTTCTCCTGCACGCCCGCTTCGCGCAGCCGCGTCGGAATCCCCACGGACGCCGCCAGCTTGCGCACGCGGTCGATGGCGTTCGCCGCGAGCACCTCCTCGCGCGCGTTGGACGTGTCCCCCAGCGCCGTGGCGATGCGCGCCAGCCGCGCCGTGCAGGCCGCGCGGTTGAACTCCATCACCGCGGGCAGGACGATGGCGTTCGCCAGGCCGTGCGGCACGTTGGAGATGGGCGTGAGCGCGTGCGCCAGCGCGTGGCTCGCGCCCAGGCCCTTCTGGAAGGCCATGGCGCCCTCCATCGCCGCCACCATCATGTCCGTGCGCGCCGCCAGGTCGCGGCCCTCCTTCACCGCCGTCACCAGCGAGCGCCCCACGCGCATCACCCCGTCGATGGCCACCGCGTCCGCGAGCGGATGGAAGCCATTGGCGACATACGCCTCGATGCAGTGGGTGAGCGCATCCATGCCCGTGGCCGCCGTGACGGACGGGGGCAGGCCCAGCGTCAGCTCCGGGTCGATGACCGCGGCCTTCGGCAGCAGGTGCGGGCTGAAGATGACCGTCTTGCGGCCCGTGTCCGCCAGCGTCACCACGCCGGAGCGCCCGACCTCAGAGCCCGTGCCCGCCGTCGTCGGAATGGCGATGAGCGGAGGCAGGTCGTCGCGCACGTACTGGTCGCCGCCCTTCGCGTCGTCGTAGCGGCTGAGCGGCGGCTCGTGCGTGGTGAGCAGTTGCACCAGCTTGCCCGCGTCCAGCGCGCTGCCACCGCCCAGGGCGACGATGCCATCCGCCTTGTGCGCGCGGTACGCCTCCAGGCCCGCGAACACGTCGCGCTCCGTGGGGTTGGGCTCCACGCGGTCGAACACCGCGCACTCCAGGCCCGCGCCCTTGAGCACGTCCGCCACGCGCGCGGCGAGGCCCGCCTTCACCACACCCGCGTCCGTCACCAGCAACGGGCGCTTCATGTTCAAGCGCGCCGCGTGCGCGGGCAGCTTCTGGAGCGCGCCCGCGCCGAACACGATGCGCGTGGGCCACGCCATCTCCGTGACACGCGGCTCGGAGGGAATGTCGAAAGGTTTCATGGAAGGTCCTCCTTCAGATGAGCTCAAGGTAGCGCTCCAGTTCCCAGGAGGTGACCGCCCGCTCGTACTGGCGCACCTCCCACTCGCGGGTGCGCACGAAATGATCCACGAAGCCCTCGCCCAGGATTTCGTGGGCTCGCTCGCTGTTCTTCAAGAGGGCCACCGCGTCCTTCAGGGTGCGGGGCAGCGGCTTCGTGTTCTTCGCCTCGTAGGCATTGGACAGCACGGGCGCGGGCGGCTCGATTTCGTTCTCGATGCCCCACAGGCCCGCGGCCAGGCTCACCGCCATGCCGATGTACGCGTTCATGTCCGCGCCCAGCTGGCGGTACTCGATGCGCATGGACTTGCCGCTGTCACCGATGACGCGGATGGCGCAGGTGCGGTTCTCCAGGCCCCACGTCGCGGTGGTGGGCGCCCAGGTGTTCTCCACGCTGCGCTTGTAGCTGTTGATGGTGGGCCAGTAGAGCGCCGTCAGCTCCGGCATCAGCGCCACCTGCCCGCCGATGTAGTGCCGCATCAGCTTGCTCATCCCGTGCTTCTGCGACGGGTCGTGGAAGAGGTTCTCCTCCTCCTTCAGGTTCCACAGCGACTGGTGCACGTGGCCGGAGCAGCCCGGCAGCTTCGGATCCACCTTCGCCATGAAGCACGCGGACACGCCGTGCTTCGCGCAGATCTCCTTCACCACCGTCTTGAAGAGCGCCGCGCGGTCCGCCGCCAGCTCCAGCGTGTCGTAGCGGATGGCGGCCTCGAAGACGCCGGGGCCCGTCTCCGTGTGGAAGCCCTCGATGTTGAGCCCGTACGCGTTGCACCCGTCGATGAGCGCGTGCACCAGCGGCGCGTTCATGGACGTGCGCAGCCACGAGTAGCCGAACATGCCCGGCGTCAGCGGCGTGAGGTTCTTGAAGCCCTTCTCATGCAGGCTCTGCGGGCCCTCCTTGAAGAGGAAGAACTCGTACTCCGCGCCGAACTTGGGCAGGAAGCCCAGCTTGCGCGCGCGCTGGCCCATCTTCTGGAGCAACTGGCGCGGGCTCGCCTCGAAGGGCGTGCCGTCCGGGTTCACGAAGTCCAGCAGGAACGCCGCGGTGTCCGGCTCCCACGGGATGATGCGCGCGGTGGACAGGTCCACCTTCGCGGGCGTGTCCGGGTAGCCCGTGTGCCAGCCCGTCACCTTCGTGTTGTCCAACAGCTCGTCGCCCAGGTCCCAGCCGAAGACGACGTCGCAGAAGCCCAGGCCACTCTTCGCGGCGCTGTAGAACTTCTCCAGCGAGATGTACTTGCCGCGCCAGACGCCATCCATGTCGATGGCGCCCACCTTCACCTTGCGGACGCCCTTCTCGTCCATCCACCGGCGCAGGGAGTCCATGTCCCCCTGCTGTCCGGGCACCGCTCGCGGCCCTCCCTCGCTCCGCTCCTTCGCGCGAGCCCGGCGGGCCATCGCCGGATGGGTGAGCACCTTGGCCTTGGGACGCGACGCCATGCGGACCTTCCTTTTCTTCGTCATGCGGCGGTGAAGCGATGGAATGGAGTGGAGCGCGCGGGGTGAGTCAGGGAGACGGCAACTTCGTCCACACGGCCTTGGTCTGGAGGTAACCATCCAGCGCGTGGTGGCCCAGGTCCTTGCCCCAACCGGATTCCTTGTAGCCACCGAAGGGCGCCGCGTCGTCGAACTCGTTGAAGCAGTTGATCCACACCACGCCGCTCTTCACCTGCTTCGCCAGCGCGTGGGCCTTCGCGACATCGCCCGTCCAGATGGACGCGGCCAGGCCGTACTGCGTGCTGTTCGCCATCGCGATGGCCTCCGCGTCGTCGCGGAAGCGCAGGCAACTGAGCACCGGGCCGAAAATCTCCTCCTGGGCAATCTTCATGTCCGGCTTCACGTCACCGAAGATGGTGGGCTTCACGAAGCAGCCCTTCGCCTTGAAGCCCTCCGTGTCGCGGCCACCGCCCGCGAGCAGCTTCGCGCCCTGCTGCTTGCCGCTCTCGATGTAGCCCAGCACCACGTCCATCTGCTTCTGGCTCACCAGCGCGCCCATCTCCGTGGACACGTCCAGCGGGTCGCCCACCTTCATCGTGCGCGCCTTCTCCGCGAGCTTCGCGACGAAGGACTCGTAGGCGTCCTGGTGCACCAGCACGCGGCTGCCTGCGTTGCACGTCTCCCCCTTGTTGCCGAAGATGCCCCAGAAGCACGCCTCCACCGCGCGGTCGAAGTCCGCGTCCGGGAAGATGATCTGCGGGCTCTTGCCGCCCAGCTCCAGCGTCAGCTTCTTCAGGTTGCTCGCGGCGGACGCCTGGAGCAGCCGGCGCGCGGTGCGGCCAGAGCCGGTGAACGAAATCTTGTCCACGTCCGGGTGCCGGGCGATGGCTTCACCCGCGGGGTCACCCAGGCCGGTGACGATGTTGATGACGCCGGGCGGGAAGCCCGCCTCCAGCGCCAGCGCGCCCAGCTTCAGCGCGGTGAGCGGCGTGTACTCGGACGGTTTCACCACCACCGTGCAGCCGGCGGCCAGCGCGGGCCCCAGCTTCCAGCCCAGCATGCACGTGGGGTAGTTCCACGGCACGATGGCGCCCACCACGCCCACCGGCTCCTTGAGCGCGTAGGTGTGGAAGGGGCCGTCCACGGGCAGCACCTCGCCCGTGATGGTGCTGGCCATGTCCGCGAAGTTCGCGAGCGTCGCGGAGGCCGGCGCCACGTCACCCCGGATGGCGTCCTTGAACGTCTTGCCGTTGTTCAGCGACTCGACGAGCGCGAACTCCTCGCGGCGCTCGTAGAGCAGGTCCGCCAGCTTGCGGATGAGCTTGCCGCGCTCGCGGCCAGTCATCTTCCCCCACGGCCCGGATTCGAAGGCGCGGCGCGCGGCCTTCACCGCGCGGTCCACGTCCGCGGCGGTGCCCGCGGGCACGTCCGCGATCTTCTGGCCGGTGGCGGGATTCACCACCGCGAAGGTGCCCCCTTCGATGGGGTCCACCTGCTGCCCGTCGATGAGCAGCTTGAGCACAGGGAGCTTGGGAGTGAGCGAACGAGCGTCGGTCATGGCGAGGCCTCGGGTGAGCACGGCGCGCGAGCGACCTGGGAGTGGCGGGCACCGGACACGGACGGCTGGACACGGTAGGAATGAGGACATGACGCGGCAACCTGCCCCCATGAAGAACGTCCTCCTGCTGAAAGCCGGCGACGCGGCGACCTCCGTCCAGCTCTCCGTGGGCGACTATGAGCGGTGGTTTCTGCAAACCATTGGACTGTCCGGTCAGCGCTTCGACATCCTTCCCGTGCACAAGGGCGCCCCCCTGCCCAAGGACGCGAAGGGCTACGACGCGGTGATGATGACGGGCTCGCCCCTGTCGGTGACGCAGCGCGAGCCGTGGATGGAGCGCGCGGGCGCCTTCATGGTGGAAGCGGGCGAGCAGGGCATCCCCGTGCTCGGCGTGTGCTTTGGTCAACAGCTGCTCGCGGAGGCCTACGGCGGCAAGGTGTCGCGCAACCCCAACGGCCGCGAGACGGGCACCGTGGAGGTGACGCTCTCACCCGAGGGCCGCGCGGATCCGCTGTTCACCGGCCTGCCGGAGCGCTTCACCGTGCAGCAGACCCACGAGGACATCGTCTCCCGCCTGCCGGAAGGCGCCATGGTGCTCGCGGGCAACGCCAACACCGCGAACCAGGCGCTCGCGTTCCGGCCCAACGTGCGCGGCGTGCAGTTCCACCCGGAGATGCCCACGGACGCCATGCGCGCGGTCATCCTCGCTCGTGAGGACACGCTGGAGTCGCTCGGGCGGGAGAAGGGCATTCCCGAGGGCGAGTACGTTCCCCGGCTGTTGTCCGGCATCACCCCGACGCCGCACGCGCACCGGGTGCTGATGAACTTCCTCGAACACTTCACCTGACCGGACGGGCGCTGATCCGGGCCGCGCGCTGACGCGCTCCCTAGCTTTCTCCCGTTCAGGAGGGACGGGGGCGCTGGGATGAATCCGTTCGTGATGCAGTACCGGAAGCTGAAGTGCCAGCTGAAGTACCTGGCCAGCTACGTGGATCTGGATCCACGCGGCAACCAGGTCGTGCGCCGCACGGATTTCAAGCGCTGCCAGAGGCCGGTGCTCCTGCTGCACGGCTTCTTCAGCACGCGCCGCGTCCTGGAGGTGCTGGAGCACCGCCTGCGCCGCGAGGGCTACTGCGTCTGGTCCATCCACCTGGGCGGCACCATGGACCGCTTCAATACGCACCGCATCGACGAGCTGGCGCGCAAGGTCCAGGGCAAGGTGGACCGGCTCTACGAGCGCCACCCGGGCATGGGGCCGCTCACCATCATCGGCCACTCCAAGGGCGGCCTCATCGGCACGTACTACGTGAAGCGGCTGGGCGGGGACACGCGCGTGAAGAGCCTCATCACCCTGGGCACGCCGCACCGGGGCACGCGCATGGCCTACCTGGGCTGCGCGACGCTCGGCTGGTTCAGCCGCAGCATGTGGCAGCTCACGCCGACGTCGCGATTCATCAAGGGCCTGGGCGTGGGCGCCTTCCCACGCCACGTGCGGCTCACCTCCATCTACTCGCGCGACGACGTCATCGCGCCCTACCCGTCCTCCGTGCTGGACGTGGACGGCCAGCCCAACGTCTTCAACGTGGAGCTGTCGGGCGTGGTACCCCACGGCGAGCTGCTCACGCGCCGGGCCGTGTGGGAGGTCATCCAGCGCGAGCTGGCCCTGGGCTATGCTGACAGACCCGTGGCAGCACCCGTCGCCGCGCTTCCGCTCCCTCCCCTTCCGGTGGCCCTGCCCGCCGCCGCCAGCCCCTGACACATGCCCTCGCGCTGGGACCACCTCTTCGACCTCAAGCCCGTCGCCCTCATGGACCACCTGCTGAACGAGGTGGCGCGGCTGCTCGCCAAGGACCTGGAGTCCTGGCCCCCACCCGTCCAGGACCTGGACCCCGCCACCCTGGGCGAGTTCGCCCCGCTGTTCCAGGAGGCCACCCGGCGCCCCGACCCGGCCGTCTACACGGAGGCCCTGCGGCTGGCGAAGTGGGACCTGGCCCGCGAGTTCGACGCCTTCGACGACTACGTGCGCAACAAGCGCTACCTGGAGCGGGGCCTGGTCCCCGAGGACCGCGTCCCCCTGCTCTTCCTCACCCGCTGGCTCACCGAACAGATGCTGGGCCTGGGAGAGGCCACCCAGGGCCGCATCAAGCGCCCCCTGATGCGCGAGTGCTTGGAGCGCCTGGAGCCCCGGCTGGGCGACCGGTCCCGGATGCCCCAGGCCTGAAGCCCGGGCATGCCCCGGGCCGGCTGGCTGCCTTTCCCCAGAGGGGTTCCGGAGAGGGGTTCCGGACCCTTGGGGGGCATAGGAGCCCGGGCCCGCCGGAAGCTTTCCGCCGGGAACTTGTCAGGAGGGAGGCCGCTGCCTTAAGCCCGGGTGCATGTCGCAGCCCGTGGAAGCCACCGCCCCCGACGAACGCCGCAAGCGCCTGCTCCTCCTCGCCGGGTTGTGGGTGGCCATCGCGGTGACGCTCTTCGCCCTGCGCTCGGTGGTGATGCCCTTCGCGGGCGCGGCGCTCATCGCGTACCTGGTGCAGCCGCTGGTGGCGCGCATCACCCGGCTGAAGGTGGCCGGCCGCTACGTGCCGCGCTGGGTGGCCATCCTGCTCATCTACGCGGGGTTCTTCCTCGCGGTGTATCTCTTCTTCGTCGCGCTGGTGCCGCAGCTCTACCGCGAGGTGGCGCGCATCAGCCGCGAGATGGCCACCTTCGCCAGCGCGCTCACGCCGGAGCACGTGCAGGGGCTCGCGCAGCGCGCGGAGGAGTGGCTCAACACCTACGGCATCCCCGTGGCCCTGTCGGACCGGGCCATGGAGGGCGCGGCGGCGGGCTCGTCCGGCGGCTTCAGCCTGGCGCTGGACCTGGAGCAGATGCTCACGGACACGGTGGCGCGCGTGACGTCGCTCGCGAAGGAGAACCTGGCGGACATCGTCAACGTGTCGCGCCACATCGTCACGGAGGTGCTGACCGGCGTCTTCATGCTGTTCTTCATCCTGATGGTCGCCGCGTTCTTCTCCATCGACGCGCAGGCCATCCGCCGCTACTTCGGCACGCTCGTCCCCGCGGAGTTCCTGCCGGACGCGAAGACGCTGGTGGCCCGCATCGACAAGTCGCTGTCCGGCGTGGTGCGCGGGCAGGTCACCATCTGCCTGGTGAACGGCGGCCTCACGCTGGTGGGCCTGCTCCTGTTCGGCGTGAAGTTCGCGTTCCTGCTGGCCACCATCGCCACGCTCTTCAGCCTCATCCCCATCTTCGGCACCATCATCAGCTCGGTGCCCATCGTCCTCATCGCGCTGGCGGACGGCTTCCAGAAGGGCGTCGCGCTCCTGCTGTGGATCATCGGCATCCACGCGCTGGAGGCGTACTTCCTCAACCCGAAAATCATGGGCGAGGCCGCGCGCATCCACCCCGTGGTGGTGGCCTTCTCCCTCATCGCGGGCGAGAAGCTCTTCGGCCTCTGGGGAGCGCTGTTCGCGGTGCCGGTGGCCTCCATCGCGGTGGCCTGCTTCGACTACGCGCGCCTCAAGGCGCAGCCGCCTCCGCTGGTGGCCGCGACGACCCAGCAGGCGGTCGCCTCCACGGACGCCGCCCCCGCGGCTTGAACGACGGGCGTCCCCAAGCGTCCACCGGTGGAAAACCTGGGGCTGTCTCCCACTTCCCCCCTGGTCATCCCAGGGGCGAATGACTAATTCCAGGCACGCCTCCGCCTCTGAGGACGTGTGATGCCCCCGAGCCCCTCACCGGCCCCGGACTACCGGAGCCTGTTCGAAGCCGCACCCAACCCGTACCTGGTGCTGACACCGGAGTTCGTCATCATCGCGGTGACGGACACGTACCTGCGCGCCACGCGGACGCGGCGCGAGGACATCCTGGGCCGCAACATCTTCGATGTCTTCCCGGACAACCCGCGGGACCCACGGGCCAGCGGGGTGACCAACCTGCGCGCGTCGCTGGAGCGCGCGGTGAAGACGCGCACTCCGGACGCGATGGCGGTCCAGAAGTACGACATTCCCCGGCCCGAGCAGGCAGGCGGTGGGTTCGAGCTGCGCTACTGGAGCCCGCTGAACACCCCGGTGTGCGGCGAGGATGGCGCGGTGCGCTACGTCATCCACCGCGTGGAGGACGTCACCGACTTCATCCGCCTGAAGCACCTGGACGAGGAGCAGAGCCGCCAGCACGCCGAGCTCCGCGCCCGCGCGGACGAGATGGAGGGCGAAATCTTCCGGCGCGCCCAGCAGATTCAAGAGGCCAACCAGCAGCTGCGCGTGGCGAACGAGCAGCTGGGCGAGCTGGACCGGCTCAAGTCGGAGTTCTTCGCCAACGTCAGCCACGAGTTCCGCACGCCGCTGACGCTGATGCTGGGCCCCACGGAGGACCTGCTCGCCGGGCGTGCGGGCCCGCTGTCGGACGAGGTCCGCAAGGAGATGGAGCGGGTGCACCGCAACGCCGGGCGCCTGCTCAAGCTGGTGAACGCGCTGCTGGACCTGTCGAAGCTGGAGGCGGGCCCAAAGGAGGAGCGCTTCGCGCCCACGGACCTGGCCGCGCTGACGAAGGACGCGGCGTCCAGCTTCCGCTCCGCCATGGAGCGCGCGGGCCTCAAGCTCACGGTGGACTGCCCTCCCCTGTCCCAGCCCGTCTACGTGGCGCCGGACCTGTGGGAGCAGATCGTCCTCAACCTGGTCTCCAACGCGTTCAAGTTCACGCTCCAGGGCGGCGTCACGCTGCGCCTGCGCGAGCACGGGCAGCGGGTGTCGCTGGAGGTGGAGGACACCGGCTCGGGCATCCCCACGCACGAGCTGCCCCGCCTCTTCGAGCGCTTCCACCGCGTGACGGGCTCGCCGTCGCGCACGGTGGAGGGCAGCGGCATCGGGCTCGCGTTGGTGCAGGAGTTCGCCAGGCTGCACGGCGGCACCGTGTCCGCGAGCAGCACGGAGGGCGAAGGCAGCACCTTCCGCGTGGAGCTGCCCCTGGGCCATGCGCACCTGCCGCAGGAGCGCATCCGCACCACCGCCCGGCAGCGCTCCGCGGCGCGCGAGGCCACGTCCGCCTACGTCGAGGAGGCGCTGCTGTGGGGCAGCGCGAAGCCCAAGGACCGCACGCAGTCCTCGCACCACCAGCACCCGGCGTCCGCGGACGGCCACGCGGTGGCCCCCGCGCCTCGCGCGCGCATCCTGCTGGTGGACGACAACCGGGACATGCGCGACTACATCCAGCGCGTGCTGTCCGCCGAGTACGACGTGGAGGTGGCGACGGACGGCGAGAGAGGCCTGGAGGCCGCGCTGATCCGGCCACCGGACCTGGTGCTGTCGGACGTGATGATGCCGAAGCTGGACGGCATGGGCCTGTTGAGGGCCCTGCGCGCCGCGCCCACCACCCGCGAGCTGCCCATCCTGCTGTTGTCCGCGAAGGCCGGAGAAGAGGCCACGGTGCAGGGCCTGACGTCCGGCGCGGACGACTACCTGGTGAAGCCCTTCTCCGCGGGTGAGCTGCTCGCGCGCATCGCCTCCAACCTGAAGCTCGCGAGGATGCGCGGAGAGATGGCCAACGAGCGCGTCCGCGCGGAGAACCTGACGGAAGCCCTGCGCGCCCGCGACGACTTCCTCTCCGTGGCGGCGCACGAGCTGCGCACGCCGCTGGCGGCCTTCCAGCTGCACCTGGAGCTGGTGGAGCGCGGCCTGGGCAAGGACGCTCCGCCCAAGGCGCTGGAGCGCCTGAAGCAGGCGCGGTCCTTCATCCGCCGGCTGGCGATGCTCGTGGACGTGCTGATGGACGTGTCGCTCATCACCAGCGGCCGGCTGAAAATCACCCGCACGGACGTGGACCTGGGTGACCTGCTGGTGGAGGTGACGCGCTTCGCGGAAGAAGAAGCGCGCCGTGACGGCACGCCGCTCACCGTGGACGTGAAGGGCCCGGTGATGGGAACCTTCGACCCGTCACGCATCTCGCAGGTGGTGCACAACCTGGTCGCCAACGCGCTGAAGTTCGGCCGGGGCCGTCCGGTGGACGTGACGCTGCAGCCGGATGGAGAGGTCGTGCGCCTGTCCGTGGTGGACCACGGCATCGGCATCAAGCCGGAGGACCGCGAGCGCATCTTCGACCGCTTCGAGCGCGCCGTGTCCACGCACCACTACGGCGGCCTGGGCCTGGGGCTCTGGGTGTCGCGTCAGGTGGTGGAAGCGCACCAGGGCCGCATCGACGTGGAGGACACGCCGGGCGGCGGCACCACCTTCCGCGTGACGCTGCCCTTGAGGGACCCGCCGGTGGACGTGGCCACCGGGCTGGCCAGCTGAAATCCGGACGTGCGGCCGCCCGCTACTGGCAGGCGGCGGCGCAGCGCGCGTTGCGGCACGTGGGGATGCACCGGCCGCAGTCCACGCTGTTGGGAGTACACGTCCCGTCGCACCGCACGTTCGTGCAGTCCGGTCCCACGTCGCGGTGGGTGATGGCGGTGCCCTCACCGCAGCACGCGTTCGCGACGCAGTCCGAGTCGTCGTAGCAGACCTGGCTGGAGAGCACCGGTGGGGTGTCTCCAATGGGCAGGTCCTCTACCCCCAGGTCGCAGCCCGCCAACAGCCCCAGGGTGAGGCCCGCGACAGCGCGGGCGACAAGAAGAGGGAGGCGGGCACGACGCATGGGGGGCTCCTTGGGCCGGAAGGGAACTACCGGTTCATCGAGCCCAGGAACTCCGCGTTCGCCGCCGTCGGACGCATGTGCTTGAGCACGAACTCCATCGCGTCGATGGGGGTGAAGGGGTGGAGCACCTGGCGCAACGCCGTAATGCGCACCAGGTCCGCCTGAGACAAGAGGAGCTCCTCCTTGCGGGTGCCGGATTTGTTGATGTCGAGCGTTGGGAAGATGCGCTTCTCCATCAACTTCCGGTCCAGGACGATTTCGGAGTTACCCGTGCCCTTGAACTCCTCGAAAATCACCTCGTCCATGCGGCTGCCGGTGTCGATGAGCGCCGTGCCGATGATGGTGAGGCTGCCGCCCTCTTCGATGTTGCGGGCCGCGCCGAAGAAGCGCTTGGGCTTGTGGAGCGCGTTGGCGTCCACGCCGCCGGAGAGGATCTTGCCGGACGCGGGCACCACCGTGTTGTAGGCGCGCGCCAGACGGGTGATGGAGTCCAGCAGGATGCAGACGTCGTACTTCTGCTCGACCAGGCGCTTGGCCTTGTCGATGACCATCTCCGCCACCTGCACGTGGCGCGTGGCGGGCTCGTCGAAGGTGGAGGACACCACCTCGCCGCGCACGCTGCGCTCCATGTCCGTCACTTCCTCCGGGCGCTCGTCCACGAGCAGCACGATGAGGTAGACGTCCGGGTGGTTGCGGCTGATGGCGTGCGCGATGTTCTGCAGCAGCACCGTCTTGCCGGCCTTCGGAGGCGCCACGATGAGACAGCGCTGGCCCAGGCCAATGGGGCAGAACATGTCGATGATGCGCGTGGTCATCTCCGACGACTCGTGCTCCAGCTTGAGCTTGCGCGTCGGATAGAGCGGCGTGAGGTTGTCGAACAGGATGCGCTCGCGCGCCGCGTCCGACATGGGGTCCGCGAAGTTGACCTTGTCCACCTTCTGCAGCGCGAAGAAGCGCTCGCCCTCGCGGGGCTGGCGGATGGGGCCCGTCACGGTATCGCCGGGCCGCAGGTTGAAGCGGCGCACCTGCGACGGCGACACGTAGATGTCGTCCGGGGACGGCTGGTAGTCGCTGTCCGCGCTGCGCAGGAAGCCGAAGCCGTCGCTCAAGAGCTCCAGCACGCCTTCCGCGTGGACCTCGAAGCGCTTGTCGGCGATGCCGCCCAGCAGCGCGAAGATGAGGTCCTGCTTCTTCAGACCCTGGTAGCCCTCGATGCCCGTGTCGTGGGCCATCTTCGCCAGGTCGACGATCTTCATCCGCTTCAGGTCATTGAGCTTGATGACCTGCATCGGGGTGCCGTCGCGCTCGACCTCCGTGATGGCGGGGCCTTCCGCGGACTCCTGCGGGGCGGCCGGAGCGGCCTCCTCGGCGGGCGTCTCCTCCTCCGTGCCGCGCAGCTCCTGGAGCTCGTCGTCGCGCACGGGACGGGAGATGGGAGTGAGCACCGGACGGGGCGCTTCCGCGGCGACCTCGGGGGCCTCGGCCTCCTCGGCGGGAGCCTCTTCACGACGAGCCGGCGCACGACGCGTCCGGGGAGCGGGCTTCTCCGCCTCCTTCGCCGCCGCGCGCTTGCGCCGGGGCTTCTCCTCGGTGAACACCGGCTGGACTACCTTCTCTCGGGGGGAACGGGCTTTGGCCATGACGGTCTGCGTACGGAAGTAGGGGGGGAAGCGCCCGAAGGCTCGGGCAGGCTGTACGCGGGACGGCGATCCGTCCGCGCGGCGCTCGGAAGCACCTTCCAGGGGGCAGCACCACCCAAGTCCTGGGAGCGGACCGGAGGGCGCGTGGGCCTGTGGTTGGGAAGAGACGGCGCCGGGGGAACCCCTGCGCCAGGAACCGCGCTGGAAACTATTGACCGACTCCAGAGCTGTCAAGGCATCCGTGCCTGGCTCTGTCCCGTTTTTCAGGGGGTTGCACTGGAGGGTGGGGGTATTGCGAACAGGGAATCCGCTATGTAGCTGAAATTCGGGCCTACTGGGGCGGCGGATGCGCTCTCTTGCCGTGAACACGCGTCCCCGGGTTCCCCTTCCCGAGTGCGTGAGGCGGCCCTGTCAGGTGGTGCCGGTAGAGTGCTCCTCCTCCAACGCGGGGCGTGCGCAACTGGCCGCGCCCCTGAATTGGGGTAAGGACACACCCCGTGGACACCTTCCCGAAAGCCGAAGCCCGCGCCCGAGCGCTCCGTCAGGAGCTGGCCCACCACAACCACCGCTACTACGTGCTGGACGCGCCGGAAATCAGCGACGCCCAATACGACACGCTGATGCGTGAGCTCCAGGGGCTGGAGGAGCAGTACCCCCAGCTGATGACGCCGGACTCGCCCACCCAGCGCGTGGGCGGCGCGGCGGTGGACGACTTCGGGCAGGTGGTGCACACCACGCAGATGCTGTCGCTGGCGAACATCTTCGATGACGCCGGGCTGACGGAGTTCGACGACCGCATCCGCAAGCTGACGGGCCTGTCGCAGGTGGGCTACGTGTGCGAGCCCAAGCTGGACGGCCTGGCCATCTCCCTGCGCTTCGAGGACGGCCTCTTCGTGCAGGGTGCCACGCGCGGCGACGGCACCACCGGCGAGGACGTCACGGGCAACCTGCGCACCATCAAGAGCCTGCCCCTGGAGCTGTTCCCCCAGGACGGCGTGAAGGTGCCCAGGCGGTTGGAGGTCCGCGGCGAGGTCTTCATCCGCAAGGAGGACTTCCGCAAGCTCAACGAGAAGCGCGAAGAGGCGGGCGAGTCGCTCTTCGCCAACCCGCGCAACGCCGCCGCGGGCAGCCTGCGCCAGCTGGACCCCAAGGAGACCGCCGCCCGGCCCCTGTCCGTCTACCTGTACGAATGCGTGCCCGGCGACGGCGTGCCCGCCTTCAAGACGCACACGGAGAAGCTGGAGTACCTGAAGACGCTGGGCCTGCCCATCAACCGCTACCAGCACGCGGACGGGGCGGACGGCGTGCGCCAGCGCTACGACGAGTCCCTGAAGGGCCGCCACGCCCTGCCCTTCGAAGTCGACGGCATGGTGGTGAAGGTGGACGACGAGGACCTGCGCCGCCGCCTGGGCCAGGTGTCCAAGAGCCCGCGCTGGGCGGTGGCCTACAAGTTCCCGCCGGAGGAGGAGTCCACCACGGTGGAGGACATCGGCATCCAGGTGGGCCGCACGGGCGCGCTCACGCCGGTGGCGCACCTGAAGCCGGTGAAGGTGGGCGGCGTGACGGTGTCGCGCGCCACGCTGCACAACGAGGACGAGCTGCGCCGCAAGAACGTGCGCAAGGGCGACACCGTCTTCGTGCGCCGCGCGGGTGACGTGATTCCGGAGATCGTCTCCGTGGTGCTGTCCAAGCGCCCGGAGGACTCCCAGCCCTTCACCTTCCCCACCCACTGCCCCGTGTGCGGCGCGGTGGCGGCCAAGGACGAGGACGGCGCCATCATCCGCTGCACGGGAGCGTCCTGCCCCGCGCAGCTGGTGGAGAAGGTGCGCCACTTCGCCAGCCGCCTCGCCCTGGACATTGAAGGCCTGGGGGACAAGCTGGCCATGCAGTTGGTGACGTCCGGGCAGGTGAAGGCGTTCGCGGACCTGTTCGCGCTCACCCGGGACTCGCTGCTCAAGCTGGAGCGCATGGGGGAAAAGAGCGCGGACAACCTGCTGGCCTCCATCGCGGGCAGCAAGGACACCACCCAGCGCCGCTTCCTGTATTCGCTGGGCATCCGCCACGTGGGCGACTCCACGGCGCGCGCCCTGGCGGAGTCCTTCCCGGAGGTGAGGTCGCTCTTCACGGCCAGCCTGGAGGACATCAGCCGGGTGAAGGACGTGGGCCCGGTGATGGCGCAGGTCATCCACACCTTCTTCCAGGAGCCCCAGAACCAGGCCGCCATCCAGGCCCTCCTGGACGCGGGAGTCCACCCTGCCCCCCCGGCGGTCGCCACGGGCGGCCCCTTCGTGGGCAAGACGGTGGTGCTCACCGGCACCATGGAGCGGCTTGCGCGCGAGCAGGCCAAGGAGGAAATCGAACGGCGCGGCGGTAAGGTCTCCGGAAGTGTCTCGCGCAAGACCGATTTCGTCGTCGCCGGCGAGGACGCGGGTACCAAGCTGAAGAAGGCGCAGGAATTGGGCGTAAGAATCCTGGATGAGCAGGCGTTCCTGAAGCTGCTAGAAGGGGATGCCAGAGCATGAGGCCAGAGGCATGAGCACGCAGCGCCGGGTGACCCTGCGCATCCAGGGCACGGTCCAGGGCGTCTCCTATCGGGAGAGCGCCCGCCAGGAGGCGCTGCGCCTCGGCCTGTCTGGCTGGGTGCGAAACCGGAGCGACAGCTCCGTGGAGGCCACGGTGGAAGGCGAACCGGGCGCGCTGGAAGACTTCATCCGCTGGTGTCACTCGGGTCCCCGCATGGCGCGCGTCACGGACGTGGCGCGCACGGACGGTCAGGCCTCTGGCGAATTCCGCACCTTCACCGTGGAGCGCACATCATGACGCCCTACGCGCTGGCTTCCCTGCCGGCCATGCTGGGCATCCGGTCCGGCACCAAGGTTTCCGTCATCAACCCCCCGCGGGGCTTCGTGCAGAAGCTCAACCCGCTGCCGGACGGGGTGGAGTTCCTCGTCACGGCCCAGACGGGGCTGGACGTCATCCTCTTCTTCACCTCCGACGCCACGGAGCTGGTGCAGCGGCTGCCCGCGCTGTCGCGCGCCACCACCCTCAACGGCGGCATCTGGGTCTGCTGGCCCGCCGGAGAGGGCGTGAAGACGCGCCTGTCCGAGGACTTCGTGCGCCAGGCGGCGCTCGACATCGGCCTCGTCGACAACAAGATCTGCATCATCGACGAGACCTGGACCGGCCTGCGGCTGGTGCGGCGTCCGCGAGGGAAGCTGGACAAGCCGGAAGGGCGCAAGCAGGCCCCCGCCCAGGCCTGAACGTCCGTTTCCGAGCGCCCGTGCACCCGGCGGGCGGGCCCGCCCTCCATCTGCCCGACAGTGGATGAACGGGTGCATCGGGCCTTTACACACCTGGAGGGGCGTGGAAAACTCTCCGTGTTTCTGGGTGGTTGTGTGACGCCCCGCGTTGGCGGGACATCAGGCCCAGGCAGGAATTTCGACGGGTTGCGCTTCCGGTTTCCTCCGGATGCCCCTGCTGCTCCGGGGCCCCCAGACACCCCCCCAAGGTGGCCCACATGACGGGCACCGACCGGGTGCGGAAGAGGGGGCGGACGGCACGGGCGTGGTGGAAGCCTCGAGCGCGTGAAGAGAAGCAGCCCCGCCCGGCACGGTGCCGGTCGCAATGCGGGGCGACATGAACTCGGAGGAGCAGGCGGCGATGTCCTCGGCCCCCACCCAGGTGTTGCGTTCTCCCTCCGGGTCTACCGGAAGGCGTCCACACGCCGGGGGGCTGCTGGCCGCCTCTCCCCTCGCGGCGTGCTCGGAGGTGTGGCGTCTCGCCGCCTCCCGTCCGGTGAGGTCCCCCCTACCGCGCGCGCTACCAGGATTCATCCATGAGCAGTGTGCTCGTCATCAATGCCGCGGGTCGGGAGACCCGGGTCGCCCTCGTCGAGGGCGGCCATATCGCGGAGTTCTACCTCGAGCGTAAGAAGGACAAGGGCGTCGTCGGAAACATCTACAAGGGTCGCGTCGTCCGGGTGCTCCCGGGCATGCAGGCGGCCTTCGTGGACATCGGGTTGGAGAAGGCCGCCTTCCTGTACGTCAGCGACGTCGTCTACGACCCGGACTTCGCTCGCGCGCAGTTCGAGTTGACCGAGGGCGAGCACGAGGACGCCCCGGACGTCCCCACCGAGTCCGAGGCCGACGCCGTGGAGTTCGCGGCCGCCAACGTCCCGGACGCCACGCACGCGCTGCCCGCTGGCACGGAAGCCCCCACGGGCGCTCCGGAGCCGGTGCTGGCGCACGACGGCGCGCTGGCGCTGGACGTCCAGACCCAGGCCGCCCCCCAGGTGGAGTCCCCTGAAGCGTCGCATGACGCGACGCCCGAGGCCGTGAATCCGGCGCCGGAGGCCACTCCTGCCCCGGTGGAGGCCCAGGCTTCGTCCGAGCCGGCCGAGCCCGCGTCATCCGTGGCCGTCATCGTGGAGACCCCGGCCGAAGGTGCCACGCAGGAGTCCCCGGTCGAGGTGTCCACCGCCGCCGTGGCGGTGCCGCTGACGGAGAACAGCACGCCTTCGGTGGAAGCCCCCGCGGTGGTGCAGGAGACGCCCGCGGAGAGCGCCGCCGTCGCCGCCGTCGCCGAGTCCGGCGTGGCGCCCGCGACGGAAGGCAGCGCCGCCGAGCCGCCGCCGCACGCGGCCGTCCTGGGCGAGCTCATCCCCGCCGCCGACGCCCGTCCCGCCGAGGTCTCCGGCGAGCGCCGCACGCCGCGTGAGGCGCGCGAGGCCCGTGAGCCGCGCAACCGGGAAGGCCGCGAGAAGGACAAGGACAAGGACAAGGACAAGCGCCGCCAGGAGCCGCCCCGCCGCGAGAAGCGCGACGAGGAGAAGGAGAAGCCCAAGCAGCGCAAGACGGACAAGATTGAAGACCTGCTGAAGGTGGGCCAGGAGGTGGTGGTCCAGATTTCCAAGGACCCCATCGGCACGAAGGGCGCGCGGCTCACCTCGCACATCTCCATCCCCGGCCGTCACCTGGTGTTCATGCCCACGGTGGACCACGTGGGCATCAGCCGCCGCATCTCCAACGAGAAGGAGCGCCGCCGGCTGCGTGAAATCGTGGACCGGCTGCGGCCGCCCGGCACGGGCTTCATCGTGCGCACCGTGGCGGAGAACGTTCCCCAGGAGAAGCTGGAGAGCGACATCCGGTTCCTCATCGAGGTGTGGAACCAGGTGGTGCGCCGCAACGAGAAGCGCGGCGGACCGGGCCTGCTGCACCCGGACCTGGACCTCATCCTGCGCGCCACGCGCGACCTGTTCGCCCACGACGTGGAGAAGCTGGTCGTGGACGACGCGGAGGAGTACGAGCGCATCCAGGGCTTCGTCACCGCGCAGGACCCGGCGCTGCGCGACCGCGTGGTGCTGCACGAGACGGACGAGCCCGTCTTCGACGCCTACGGCATCGAGCAGGAGCTGCAGCGCGCCACCCAGCGCAAGGTGTGGCTGAAGAGCGGCGGCTACCTGATCATCGACCAGGCGGAGGCGCTCACCGCCATCGACGTCAACTCGGGACGCTACGTCGGCAAGAAGAGCCTCGAGGAGACCATCACCAAGATCAACGTCGAGGCGGCCAAGGAGATCGTCTACCAGCTCCGGCTGCGCAACATCGGCGGCATCATCATCTGCGACTTCATCGACATGGAGAAGGCGCAGAACCGCGACAAGGTCTTCAAGTCGCTGCAGGAGGCGCTGGGCCGGGACAAGGCCAAGACGAACGTGCTGCGCATCTCCGAGCTGGGCCTGGTGGAGATGACGCGCAAGCGCGTGCGCGAGTCCATTGGCCGCGTGCTGCACGAGGACTGCCCGTACTGCGACGGCAAGGGCTTCGTGAAGACGGCCACCACGGTCGCGTACGAAATCTTCCGGGAGATCCGTCGCGAGGCGCCGGGCTACAAGGACTCCACGCTCGTCATCAACTGCAACGCGGAGGTCGCGCGGCTGCTGCAGGGCGAGGAGCGCAACGAGCTGCGGCACCTGATGGACCGCTACAACAAGTCCATCCAGGTGAAGGCGCAGCAGAACTACCACCGCGAGCAGTACGACATCTACGGCCGGTCGGCCACGGGCCCCGAGCACAAGGTGGCCTCGTCGCCGGGCTCCGGTGACGGCGAGCTGGCGATGCAGCAGCGCCGTCCGGAGGGCAACTACGGCGGCGGCCGTCAGGACCAGGGCCGCCGTGGCGGTGGCCGGGACCGCGACCGTGGTGAGCGCGGCGGCGGAGAGAGCCGTGGCGGCGCAGAGAGCCGTGGCGCAGAGAGCCGTGGCACAGAGAGCCGTGGCGGGGAACGCGGAGGCGAGCGCGGCGGCGGTGACCGTCGCGAGGGCCGCCGTCCCGAGCGCGGCGAGCGCGGCGGTGACCGCAACCGGGGTGGCGACCGTGAGCGTCGCGGCGGTGGCGAGGGCCGTGGCGGGGAGCGCGGCGAGCGGTCCGGAGGCGGCTCCGGCGGAGGCCACAACGGTGGCAATGGCGGCGGCGCGCCTCCCGCGGCGTCCGGCGGGGGCTCGTCCGATCCGTCCAGTGGGAGCAGCGAAGGCTGAGCGCTCGAGTGACGCCGGACCCTTGAGTCCGGACCGTAAGTGACCGCGAAGGCCCGGTGGGTACATCCCACCGGGCCTTCTGCATTGGAGCTGGAATACGGCCTCCCTCATGGTGACCGACCAGGCGGCCGAGGCCCGTGCAGGTGCTGACAACGTCCGCTCTGTTGGGGTGGGAGGGCTGGTTCAGCGGGGCGGGGTTTGGCTACGGTGGCACTTCCACGCCGGGGGTGTCGTCGAGTCCCTGGCCCATCTGAATCGCCTGGGATGAACCGCTCGCCTTCGCGCCTTCGCACGCTCCTGGACTCCCGCGCCCCGGCCGCACCGGGCTGGAAGCACACCGGGAGGGAGTCGTGAGGCTCCGGAAGCTGTCCTGGCGCGCGCGGCGCGCGCTGGTGCGTGCACGGGCCTGGGCGGTCCAGACAGCGGCCCGCGTGTGGGCACCCATCGGGGCCACGTCAGCGGGCCGCTTCGCGGCGGACATCTTCTTCGCGGGGCGCACCGTGGCGCGCGGCTTCATGGGCGAGAACCTGCGCCTGCGCGCCGCCGCGCTCACGTACATCAGCATGTTCTCGCTGGTGCCGCTGCTGACCGTGGGCATCGTGCTGTTGCGCACGCTCCACCAGGACCAGTTCCAGCGGAAGCTGCGCTTCGTCATCTCCGAGGTGCTCGCGCCGGGGGTCAGCGAGGAGTCCGCCACCCTGCTCGACCGGTTCCTGCACCCGGGCGACTCCATCGCGGTGGGCAGCGTGGGCTTCCTCGCGGTGCTTTTGTCTGCGGGCTCGCTGCTGCGCCACATCGACGGCGCGGTGAACGAGCTGTGGGGGATCCGGCGCCAGCGCCCGTGGCTGACGCGCCTGTCCATCTACGCGGGCCTGCTGCTCCTGGGCCCCATCTTCATGGCCATCTCGTTCTCCGGCACCGGCCGGGTCCGCGTGCTGCTGCAGACCTACGCCCCCTCCGCGCCGTTCTTCATCGGGGTGGGCACCATGCTCATCGCCATGGGCAGCCTGACGCTGCTGTACCTGTGGACGCCCTACGCCCACGTGCGCGTGCGCTCGGCGCTTGCGGGCGGGCTGGTTTCGGGCCTGGGCTGGATGCTGGCGAAGCAGGTGTACGCCGAGTTCGCCGCGCGCAGCTTCCTCTACAACCCCCTCTACGCGTCGCTGGGCGCCCTGCCCCTGTTCCTCGCCTGGGTGTACGTCAGCTGGCTGGTGATGCTGTTCGGCGCCCGGCTGTCCTACGCGGTGGAGCACGTCGCCTTCCGCGACTCGCTCTTCGCCTTCGGCACCCACCCGCGCGCGCACGAGCTGGTGGCCGCGCGCGTCGCCCAGGACGTCACCCTGTGCTGGGTGGATGGCGCCACCCCGCCCCTGCCCCGGGAGCTGGCCACGCGGCTGCGCGTGCCGGAGTCACTGGTGCATGAGGTGGTGGACCGCATGGTGGATGCCCGCCTGCTGGAGCGGGGCCGGCGGGGTGGCCTGCGCCCCACGCGGGACCCCGCGGAAATCACGCTCGCCGACACCACGCTCGCAGTGCACGGAGTGATGATCAACGGCGGCCCCGATACCTGGACGAGCCCCAAGGCCCCCGGCTTCGAACAGTTCGAACCCCTGTTTCAAGCGGCCGACTGTGCCGGGGTCGACCTGCTGCGCC
Organism: Corallococcus sp. AB030; assembly: GCF_003668965.1. Lineage (NCBI taxonomy): Bacteria > Pseudomonadati > Myxococcota > Myxococcia > Myxococcales > Myxococcaceae > Corallococcus > Corallococcus sp. AB030. The sequence continues at coordinate 699 of NZ_RAWQ01000024.1, read as the reverse complement.
GCACCCGGTGGCTGGACCTGGTCACGCCGCTGCGCCCGGGGCTGGTCGCCCCGCCCGCCCCCGAGGCCCCCAAGGCAGCGGCCAGCGGCGGAAATCCGTAACGTTTTTAGAGGGTTGGAAGCCCACCCGGCTTGCAAGGAGGAGGTGTTCTGTTATGTATTCAGGTCTCGACAACGGGCCAGAGAGCCCTGTCACCAAGGGGTCACGGGGTTTGCGGGAGCGTCCGATGCTCAAGTCTGATCTGATCAACATCCTCGTTGCCAAACGAGGCGTGACCCAGAAGCAGGCGGAGGCGACCATCGAGACGATCTTCGAGTCGATGAAGGACGCCCTCTGCCGCGGGGAGAACATCGAGATCCGCGGGCTTGGCGCCTTCCACGTGAAGAACTACCAGGGCTACCAGGGCCGCAACCCGAAGACGGGCCAGGTCATCCCGGTGAAGCCCAAGCGCGGCCTGCTCTTCCGCACGGGCAAGGAGCTGCGCGACCGGGTCAACCGCCCCGCGCCGCTGCAGGCCCAGTCGGACCTGCCGCCCTCCTCCGAGTTCAAGGGCAGCAGCGGCACCGGCACCCTCTAAGTAGGTCGCCAGAAGTTCCGAGACAAATCCGGGTCGCATGCGCAGTTTCTGGAGCATGCGACCGGCAAGGAGCCCTGCCGAGCTGGGGCTGACAGCATACGACATGCGGAAGCTGGAGCGGG
>NZ_RAWQ01000249.1:0-13355 GCF_003668965.1 Corallococcus sp. AB030 | reverse complement strand
GCAGACAGCCGCGCCGCAAGGCAACGCGCCGGTCCAGGGCCACCTGGCCCCCGAGCCGGTTATCGAGACGGAGCAGGTCACCGGGTTCCCGCAGGACCGCTTCGAGGAGTCACCGGAGGTGGCGGGACAATGGGCCGCCCAGGCCGCGGGGGCCGGACAGCCGCTGGGCGCGCGTCCCATGGAGCTGTCGCGGATGGAGCCGGCGCCCTCCCTCACGGGCGCGAAGGGCTGGGCCCAGCAGACGCCGGTCCTCCGGCAGACGGACGCCACCAATTGCGGTGCGACGGCCGCCGCGATGCTGGTGCGCGCCAATGGCGGCGGCCAGGGGCAGACGGACGCCCAGCTCGTCCAATCACTGGAGTCGCGCTACTCCGACAGCAAGGGCACGACGCCGGACCAGATGGGCCAGATGCTCGCGGGCCAGGGCTTCGAGGTGACGCGCGGCGCATCCCAGTTCGACCGCGACGCGCTGAACGCCGCGCTCGACTCGGGCAAGAAGGCAGTGGCCCTGGTGGACTCCAACCGCATCCAGCCCGGCGCCTCCGGCGACACGTCCGCTGGCAGCGCGCACTGGGTGGAGATCGATGGAAAGAATGCCCAGGGCCAGTACCGCATCCAGGATCCGGCCTCCGGCTCCAGCTACGACGTGGACCTCCAGCACCTCACCCAGGCGATGAACTCCGGCTGGGATTCGTTCAACGGCGGCGGGATGCTCATCGTCAATCCCCAAGGCGGTGACGCGGGCGCGCTCGCCGCCGCGAACGCGAATCACTCCGCCACGCTGGGTGACTCCTCCGGCATCGGATCCAAGAACAGCTCCTTCGGCTCGCGCGAGTCCGGTTCGTAGTTCGCGCGGCGCGGGGACACGAAAAGGCCCCGCGTGCATCGCACGCGGAGCCCCGTTCTTCACGCTGCGCCCGCTTCCTCAGATGTTCGGGATGTCGGAGGCGAAGCGCTGGTTGTCGTTCAGCGTGGAGGGGTTCGCCTGGACGGACTCCAGGAAGAGGCGCGCGTTGTTGGACAGGCTGCGCTCGAAGGCGAACGCGTCATCGCCCTTCACGTTCGGGTTGTCGCTGATGCGCTGCTCGGGGTGCTCGAAGTGGGTGCGGCCGCCGCGCACGTGGTGCAGGTAGTTGTTGGCCCCCACCGCGCGCATCGCGTCCAGCGCGTTCGTCACGTTGAGCTCGATGGCTTCCGGGCTGCTGCCGTTGAGCTGCTGGAGGTCCTGAGGCAGGTGCTTGCCGTAGGTCTCCAGCAGGTCCTTGTTCAGGTTGAAGGGGCCGTAGTTCGTCGCGGCGCCGCTCTTGTTGAAGTCCGTGCCGCCCTCCTGCATCACCTGCGCGACGAGCAGCGCGGCCTCCTCGGGGGCGGCGCCCGACTTGATGGCGGTGTCCCAGACGTTCTTCTTCCAGAAGCTCAGCGGCTGCCCGTTGTATTGCTTGTCCTCCGAGTACGAGAGCGCCTGGTAGTCCTTGGAAGCGTCATGCGAGCTGGCCGGTACGAGCGCGTCCGCGCTGACCGGATCCGATCCCGCGCCCGCGGGCCGCGTCGTCGGCGTGGGAGGCAGCGACTGCGCCCGCGCTGACGGCGAGGACTCGAAGCTGTCCGTATGGAACATCTTGTTGCGCAGGGCCGCCGCGGACGTGTCCTGGGAGGGCTGCACCGGCTGCGCCCTCGCGGCCGGCTTCAGCAGGGACGTGAGGAACGAGGACGGGTTGGAACGCGAAGAGACGGAGGAGATCATGACGTGCTCGGGGTCGTGGGGGCCGTGAATGGCCGGTACGCGTTCCCTAAGCAGGAGTGATGCCAGTGGGCCTCCCGAGGGAGCAGCCACGCAGAGGGGTTCGCAAGTGGGTGACTCGAGTCACCCGGTGGCGGTCCCAGTGGGTGACAGGAGTCACCCGGCGTCGTCTTCGTCCGCCCCGGGCTTGCCGTCGCTGAGCTCCAGGCCGTGCTTGCGCATCAGCTTGCGCAGGTACACCCGGTCGATGCCGGCCTCCCGGGCGGCGCGGTTGAAGCGGCCCTCGCAGCGCTTGAGGAGGCTCATGAGGTAGTCGCGCTCGAAGCCCTCCACGAGCTGCTCCTTGGCTTCCTTGAAGGGCCGGGCCAGGTTCAGCTCGCCCGCGCGGAGGGAGGCACGGCCGGGGACGCCCGGGTCGATGTCCGGCAGGGACTCCTCGCCCAGGTTCACCACGCGGTCCACCACGTTGCGCAGCTCGCGCACGTTGCCCGGCCAGGGGTACTGGAGGAGCAGGGCGCGCGTCTGGTCCGACAGGGTGCTGGGCGGCTTGCCCAGGCGCTCCAGCACGGTGTCGATGAGCATGGGGATGTCCTCCGGACGCTCGCGCAGCGGCGGCAGCGCGACGCGCAGCACGGCCAGCCGGTGGAAGAGGTCCCGGCGGAACTTCTCCGCCCTCACCGCGGCCTCCAGGTCCACGTGCGTGGCGGCCACCACGCGCACGTCCAGCGCCCGGTAGTCGTTGGCCCCCACCCGCTTCACCTGCCGGCGCTCCAGCACGCGCAGGAGTCGCGGCTGCATCTCCAGGGGCAGCTCGCCCACCTCGTCCAGGAAGACGGTGCCCCCGTGGGCGCGCTCGAAGGCTCCTGCCCGGTCCGCCTGGGCCCCGGTGAAGGCCCCCTTCACGTGGCCGAACAGCTCGGACTCGATGAGCGACGGCGCGATGCCCGCGAGGTCCACCACCACGAAGGGCTTCTTCGCGCGCGGGCTTTCATGGTGCAGCCCCTCGGCGCACAGCTCCTTGCCGGTGCCCGTCTCGCCCTGGATGAGCACGTCCGAGTCGCCCGGGGCCATGCGCTCCAGGAAGGTGAAGACCTCGCACATCCGGCGGCTCTGCCCCACCAGGGCGCCGAAGCGGTCGCGCGGCGACAGCAGCAGCGAGCGCTCACGGGTGTCCTCGGGCATCACCTTGAGCTGCGTCTCCCCCAGCCGGAGGACGGCGCCGGGTTGGACCTCCAGCTCGCTGAAGCGCAGGCCCTGGCAGAAGGAGCCGTTGTACGAGCCCAGGTCCGTGGCGACGACGCGATCCTCCCGCACCTCCAGCTTCAGGTGGTAGCGGGACACGGTGCCATCCTCGAGCACGATGTCGCAGTCCGCGCTCTTGCCCAGCCGGTACTCCCCCACCGGCAGCGGGTGGCTCCGGCCGGCCGCGGGCCCGGACAACACCCACAGCTTCAAGCGGACCTTGCCCCCGGGCTTCTCGGGAAGGGTCCGGGTCCTGTCGGAAGACGGCGTCTCCCGCCCCTCCGGCCTGTCATCCCGTGTCGACACCGCGACGACGCTAGCAGAGGGCCGGGAGTCCTCGGGGAACACTTCCACCTCCTTGCGGTGCCCGTTGGAAGGCAATGCCTTGCACCCCACCGTTCCGGCCGCTCCGAGCCGGAAGGAGCAAGCATGCGTGTCAGGAATCGGGGCGCCCTGGTGGGCCTGGGGCTGATGCTGGCGGGTGGAGGCCAAGGCGTGGCGCCCCGACGGGACGGCGGGGGGAACCACCTCCGTGAAGCGGCTGGACGCGGGCCTCACCAGCATCCTCGACGTGGGCTCCTCGGGAGCGCAGGGGCTGTTCGTCTTGCTGGACGGCGCCAACTCCGAGGTGTGGCGGACGAACGGCACCGAGGCGAACGGGCCGGGTCCTCTTCAGCGGCGCGTTGACGCCCGGGCCGGCCACGGCGCTGTAGCCATCCCAGACCTGCCCGGTGGATTTCGACGACATGCGGTGACAATGACAGACTCGCGCAGTGCCTCCTCGTCTCCGGGCACGCATTGAAGGCGTGGAGCACGGACTGGTAGAACGCTCCCCAGTCCCGAAGGGGGAGTGGGAATGTCGCTGCGTGGATCCGTCGGATTCATCCTCGTCTTGCTTGCGGCCGCCGTGGGGTGCGGCGACCCAGGCGTCTCGCCACTACCGCCCGAGCCGCCAGTCCGCGACGCCGGCGTCCTGGACGCGGGCTCGGCCGATGATGCCGGCACCTCCGACGATGCCGGCGTCGTGGATGGAGGAATGCTCGCGGAGGTCCCTTCGCCGCCGGAGGCAGTGGTCGCGGTGAGCGGGGACAGCGCCGCCCGGGTGTTCTGGACAGCGGCCCAGGACCACGGAAGTCCGCTCACGGGCTACATCGTCACGGCCTCGCCGGGCGGGGCTTCGGAGACGGTCGCGCCGGACGTGCTCGAGGTCCAGGTGGCGGGCCTCACCAACGGAACGGAGTACACGTTCACAGTGGTAGCGGTGAACGCAGTGGGCCCTTCCACGCCGTCCCAGCCCTCCGAGCCGGTGACGCCCGCGGGCAGGCCAAGCGCGCCCACGGGCGTGGTGGCAACGGCGGAGGTTCGCGGCGCGACGCTGACCTGGACCGCCCCTGAAGCCAACGGCAGCCCCGTCACCCGCTACGCCGTGGACGTCCAGCCCGCCGTGGAGGGCGCGACCGTCGACATCACGGGGGAGCAGGCCCACGTCACCGGCCTGGCCAACGGCACGCCCTACACCTTCACCGTGCGGGCCTGGAACGCCGTGGGCGAAGGGCCCGCGTCCGCGACCTCCAATGCCATCACCACGCCGGACGTGCCCGGAGTCCCGCTGGACGTCTCCTTCCAGGCGGAGGACGGCGCGGCCGCCGTGTCCTGGAGCGCCCCGGCGTCCGACGGAGGCCACGCCCTCACCGGCTACACCGTGACGCTCCAGCCGGGCGACGTGACGCGAACGCTGCCCGCCGCCCAAACCCAGACGCGCTTCACAGACCTGGCCAACGGCGCGGCGTACACGCTGCACGTCGTCGCGCTCAACGCGGTGGGCACCGGCCCCGAGGCGACAGGGACGGTGACGCCGGCCCGTCCTCCGGCCGCGCCAACGGACGTCGTGGCTGTCGCGGGCATGGGCCAGCTCACGCTCACCTGGACCGCGCCTGCCTCCACCGGGGGCTCGCCCGTGACGGCCTACCGGGTGACGCCGCACGCGGCGGGCGTCCCGGGCACGGCCGTCACCGTGGGACCGGACACGGTCACCACACTGACAGGCCTGCCGAGGGGAACCACGTTCACCGTGACGGTCGCCGCGTTGAACGCCGTGGGCACGAGCGCGGACTCCGAGCCTTCCGCGGCGGTCACGACGCACGACGTGCCCGGAGCTCCCCAGGCGCCTCTCGCCACCGCGCTCGGTAACGGCCGCGTCCGCGTCGACTGGACGCCCCCCGCCTCCAACGGAGGCATCCCCCTCACCCGCTATGTCGTGCGCGCGAGCCCCAGTGGACGCACCGCCACCGTGGCCGCCGGCGCCACCTCCGCCACCGTCCTCGGTCTGGGGGGCGGGATGCACCATGCCTTCACGGTGCAAGCCTCCAACGCGCTGGGAGACGGTCCGCTGTCGGAGGCCTGTGACGCGAACACGCCCTGCGGCCTGGGGCTGGGCGCCGGGCCCAGGTTGTCGGACCAGGCGTCGTCGGTGGTCATCGCGGACTTCAACGAGGATGGCCTTCCCGACGTGGGGTACACGGACGCCTTTGGCGTAGGGGTGCTGTTGGGGGATGGCGCCGGCGGGCTTGCGCGCCATCACATCTTCACGACGGTCCCCAACGGCAGGGAAGCCCAGGTGGCGGACTTCAACCAGGACGGGCACGCCGACCTCGTGTTCCTGTACGCCGCTTCCGGCAGCGCCCAGGCCACCGTCGTGTTCGGGGATGGAACAGGCCGCTTCACGGCGAAGCGGGACCTCGCCAGCGGCACCACGACGGGTTCGCTGGTCGTGACGGACCTGGAGGGAGACGGAAAGCAGGACCTCGTCATGGCCGACTGGGGCAGCAGGATGCTCCGCCTGTTCCACGGCGACGGGCGGGGGGACTTCGCGCCCCGGCACGACGTCCCCTTCCCAGACGACATCCGCTCGGTCGCGGCGGGTGACTTCAACGGGGACGGCCTGGCGGACCTCTTCCTCACGCACAACAACTTCAATGCCACGGTGTTGCTCGCGGATGCGACCGGCGGCTTCCAGACCGGCCAGACCTTCCACACGGGGCTGTACCCCAGTGCCGCGAAGAGCGTGGACCTCAACGGCGATGGCAAGCTCGACCTCGCGTACGCGAACACCGGAGCGTCCTCCTTCGCGGTGGCCCTGGGTGACGGCACCGGGCAGTTCGGGGCCTTCGCGGACATCCCGGTGGCCAACACGCCCACGTCCCTGACCTTCGTGGACATGGACGGGGATGACCACCTGGACGCAGTGGTGAACCACGACACCTTGAACCTCGCACTGCTTCGAGGAGATGGCGCGGGCGGCTTCAACGGCCGGCAGGACTTCGTCGTGTCGAGCTCGGGGCGCGTGGTGGTGGGCGACCTGGACAGTGATGGCAGCCAGGACCTGCTGATGGCGGGCAACCCCATCCACTTCTTGAAGGGTGACGGCCGGGGTGGAGTCCGGACGAGGATGGAGGTGGCCACCCCGGCCATTCCCACCTGGGCGGCCACCGGGGACCTCAATGGTGACGGCAAGCTGGACCTCGCGGTCGCCGCCTCCAATCAACGAGTCAACGTGAGCCTGGGGGAGGGCAACGGGCGGTTCGGTGCCCTGCGCACCCTCGTGACGCCTTCGAACGCGAGCGCGGTCGTCATCGTGGACCTGGACGGGAATGGCTGGCCGGATCTCGTCACGGCGAACCCCAGCGGCACGCCCGCCCCCACCTTGAATGGCAACGTCAGCGTGTGGATGGGAGATGGCGCGGGAGGCTTCGGACCGAGGAGGGAATTCGCGACGGGGTTGGCGCCCAACGCGCTCCTCGCGGAGGACTTCACCGGGGATGGCAAGGTGGACCTGGTCACCGCGAACAGCAGTGACCATACGGTGAGCCTGCTGACGGGCGATGGCACCGGAGGCTTCGCCGCCCGCCAGGACTCGCGGGTCACCGAAGTCCCCATCGCGCTCGCCAGCACGGACGTGGATGGCGATGGAAGGCGGGACCTGGTGGTGGTGGGCTACACCGGGTACGTCGAAACCGTATGGAACAACGGAACCGGCTTCTTCACCCGGAAGCAGTCTCTCTCTATCGGCTCCCGTCCCCGGTCCATCGCGCTCGCGGACTTCAACGGCGACGGGCGGATGGATGCCGCGGTCGCCGACAGCACGGGCAACACCGTCACGGTGCTGTCGATAGCGCCGACGTGGGGGCTGTCCACCCTGACCACGCGCCCCACCGCAAGCACCCCGTATGGGCTCGTGGCCGCGGACTTCGACAGGGACGGGAAGCCAGACCTCGTCGTCGTCTACAACCCCGCCAACCTGGGCTCGGACTACATGTTCAGCGTCTTTCCAGGGACGGGGACGGATACCCTTGGGCCGGTCGTGCGCTACACCACGAGAGGCAGTGTCGTGGCGGTGACGAGCGCGGACCTCGATGCGGACGGACGGCCGGACCTCATCACGTCCCAGGGAACCCACAAGAGTGTCGGCGTGTTCATGAACTTCTGTCTCTAGCCGCGCCCTTCCGCGTCCACCGGCGGCGTGCCGGTGGACGCGGGGCCCCACCCGGCCTACCGGTAGGTGTCCAGGTAGGCGCGGTGGCTGTTGGAGAACTCGAAGTTGGTGAACTTGTCCCAGTTGATGGACCAGGTCATCAGCCCCTTGAAGCCCGGGTAGCCGCCGGACTGGCGCAGCACGTAGGTGCCGCCGAAGGACTGTCCCTTCATCAGGTAGTCCAGCGCCTTCTGCACGTTGGCGGGCGTGGTGTAGCCGCCGCCCGCGGCCTGCGGCGAGGACGGCAGACCGATGACGACCTGCTCCGGCCGGAGCGCGGGGAAGACGGCGCTCGCGTTGCCGCCCACGGGGAAGCCCTGGAGCAGCATCTCCGCCATGGCCACGTGGAAGTCCGGCGTGCTCTGCGCGTAGGCGCGACCGTCCAACCCCATCACCGTGCCGGTGTTGTAGTGCTGCACGTGCAGGTACGTCAGCCGGTCGCGCAGCGCGTGGATGACGGGGAGGTACGCGCCCCACGGGCCGCCGTAGGCCGCGTAGCCGCCCTGCACGTAGGCCGTCTCCGGCGCCATGGTGAGCAGGAAGCCCGCCCCGTTGTCGTTGAGCAGCTGGCGCGTGCCGGCGATGAGGTTCTGGATGCGCGGCGTGGTGGGGTTGCGGAAGTCGGTGTCCCCGCCATTGAGGGACAACGACGCGCCCTCCAGGTCCAGGTCCAGGCCGTCAAAGCCATACGTGTTGACGAGCCCCTGCATGCTGGTGACGAAGGCCTGCCGCGCCGCCGCGTTGTCCAGGTGGACGGTGCCGTTCGCACCGCCCAGGGAGATGAGAACCTTGCGGCCCTGCGCCTTGAGCGTGGCGATGTCCGCTTTGAACTCGGCCACGGTGGCGTTGTACGGGGTGAAGCCCATGGTGCCGGAGGGCGCGCCCGTCACCGGCTCCGCGAAGGCCACCTGGATGACGTTGAACTTGGAGGACACGTCGCGCAGCCGGATGTTGGTGGAGCCGTTGTCGAAGTTGTGCCAGTAGCCGACCAGCACCTTGCTGCCCGCGGGCGTCGTGTTGCCCGTCGTCACGGCGACGCTGTTGCTCGCGGCGGAGCGGTTGCCGGCCGCGTCGCGCGCCTTCGCGGTGAACGTATAGGTCGTGTTGGCGGCGAGCCCCGTCACGGTTGCGTTCAGCGTGGTGCTGGTGGCCGCCGCGCTGGTGCCGCCGTTGACGAAGATTTCGTAGCCGGTGACGCCCACGTTGTCGCTGGACGCGTTGAACGCCAGGGACACGCTGGAGGCCGTCACGCCGGTGGAGCGCAGGGAGCCGGGCGCCGTGGGGGCCTGCGTGTCCGGCGCGGGGCGCGTGGGCGTGGTGGTGCTGAACGCGGCGCTCGCCGCGGAACGGTTGCCCGCCGCGTCGCGCGCCTTCACGGTGAACGTGTAGGTGGTGTTGGCGGCGAGCCCGGTGACGGTGGCGCTCGTCGTGGTGGAGGTGGCCGAGGCGGAGGCTCCGTTGTTGACGAAGACCTCGTAGCCGGTGACGCCCACGTTGTCGGTGGACGCGCTCCAGGTCAGCGACACGCTGTCATACGTCTTGGAGGGTGAACCGACGCCGGAGGGCGCGGTGGGGGCCTGCGTGTCCGCGGGAGGATTGCCGGTGCGCTCCAGCCACAGGGCGAGCACGTTGGGCGGTTCCCAGCCCACCAGGGACGTGTGGGACTGACGGCAGTCGTAGCCCTTCCCTCCATAGGACGCGATGTCACCCACGGCATACGCGACGCCTGGAGCCCAGGCGCCCCGGTCCGCGGCCAGGGCCAGGGTGGGCAGAAGCAGCAGGAGCACGGCGAGGGCCGCGCGGGACGACGAACGAGGGGGATGCATTGGGGGAAAAGCCTCCCGGAAAAGGGTCCGGGAGACAGGGAGGGCGGACCCCGGGAAAGCGGGTCAAGAGCCCTGAAAGATTTTCCTGAGCGCTCCTGGATGGTTGGTCAGCGAACGGAGGAGCTGGCCCCTTGGATCCGGGTGACCGGCCTCCAGGCCCAGGACCTAGGATTCGCCTCCATGAAGTTTCTAGGTGAGTTGGACGAGGCCTCTCTCGCGCGGACCCAGCGGTGCAACCGTCGCCTCGCGGATCCGAACCGTCTGCAGGCCATCCGGGACACCGGGCTGATGGACACGCCGCAGGAGGAGGCCTTTGACCGCCTCGCCCGCCTGGCGGCGCAGCTGCTCAACGTCCCGCTGACCATCATGTCGCTGGTGGACTCGAACCGGCAGTTCTTCAAGGCGGACTTCGGCCTGCCCTCGCCCTTCCGGGAGACACGGACGCTGCCCATCGACGCGTCGCTGTGCCGCTACACGCTCGAGGGAGAGCCCATCATCTCCTCGAACGCGCCCGCGGATCCGTTCCTGAAGTTCCATCCGTCCACCGGGCCCTGGGGCATCGTCGCCCTCATCGTGCTGCCGTTGATCAACCCGGAAGGGCACGTGCTGGGGACCTTCTGCTGCATCCAGCCCTCGGTGCGCGAGTGGACCGCACAGGACCACCTGGTGATGAAGGAGCTGACGGCCTCCATCATGACGGAGATCAACCTCCGCGATCAGATCCGCAAGCTGAAGGCCGAGCAGCGGATGCGGGACACGTTCGTCGCGGCGCTCACGCACGACCTGCGCACGCCCCTGACGGCGTCGAAGCTGAGCGTGCAGCTGATGGGCAGGCGTCATGCGGACCTGCCGGGCGTCCAGACCTCCGTGGGCCGCGTGACGGCGAGCCTGGACCGCGCGGAGCGGATGATCCAGAACCTCCTGGACGCCAGCCGCATCCAGGCCGGCAAGCTCGTGGCGCTGGAGGTGCGGGAGTGCGACCTCCACGCGGTCGCGGCCCAGACGCTGGATGAACTCTCGGCGCTCTACCCGGGGCGCTACGAGCTGAAGGCGGAAGGTGAGTTCACGATGCGGGCGGATCCGCTCGGGCTGCGCCGCATCGTGGAGAACCTGGCCTCCAACGCGGCGAAGTACGGCGCGCCGGGCACCCCGATTGAAGTCCGGCTCGACCGGAATGAAACCCAGGTGAAGCTCCAGGTGCGCAACCAGGGCACGCCCATCGCCGCGGAGGACCTGCAGACCATCTTCGAGCCGTTCCACCGCACGCGGTCCGCCACGGAGAGCGCGGAGAAGGGCTGGGGCCTGGGGCTGCCCCTGGTGCGAGGCCTGGCCGAAGCGCATGGGGGCAAGGCCACGGTGACGAGCGGCGCCGAGGAGGGGACCTGCTTCACCATCACCCTTCCGCTGGACGCGAGCGCACGGCAGCGGCGCTCCGCGTAGGGGATGGGGAGCCCGAGGGGGGTGTTCCTGGGGCTATCCTTTCCCCATGGCCATTCCCGCTCATTACGACGCCCTCTGCACGCTGGAGCTGGTGGCCATCGCGCTCCTCGATGTGAAGGGGGATTCGACCTGGGCCGCGCTGGATGCGCTGCGAGGGCGCGACCGGGAGGAACTGTTCGCCGCTGCCGAGCAGTTGCTGCGCTCCCCTTCTTCGAGGGAACGCGCACGGGGCGCGGTGCTGTTCGCCCAGGCGGCGGGGCACGACGCGAAGGAGCACCGTGAGCGCAGGGCACGATGCGCGGAGGCCCTCCTCGCCGCGCTGCCCACGGAGCAGGCTCCATCCGTCCTCAAGGCAATGGGCTATACCCTGGGCTACCTCGAGGACGCCCGGGCCTTGCCCGCGCTGCGCGCCTTGAAGGACCACCCGGATGCCCGGGTCCGGGAGGGAGTCGCCCGGGGTCTGATGCCGCATCACAACAACTCCGTGGCCCTCCAGACCTTGATGGAGCTCTCCCGGGACGGAGACACATCCGTGCGCGAGGAGGTGCTGTCCGGACTGGCCCTCAAGGACGAGGACGAGGTGGACACCCCGGAGCTGCGGGACGCGTTCCTCGAACGGCTCTCGGAGGAGGACAGCGGCATCCGGGCGGACGCGCTGGTCGGGTTGGCCAAGAGGAAGGACCCGCGCGCGCTGGAGCCGCTCCGCCGTGAACTGGCGGGAAGCGAGGTCATCGTCCTGGCTGTCGAAGCAGCCCAGGCGCTGGAGGACCTCTCCCTCCTGCCGCTGCTCCATCGTTTTCGGGACCCGCCTGGCAAGGCCGACAGCTACTTCCGCAGCGTCCTCTCTGACGCCATCGCCCACCTGGAATCACTCGCCTGAGCAATGGCTGTACCGGACCGGTCTCCGTGGAAACCCCAGGACGTCCAGACGCAAGGGACGCGCCCTCCGCATGGCGCCTGACCTCTCCAGCGGACCGGTCCTGTCCTCTCCACAGGACAGGAAGCGTGCACGCGCCCCACGTGTGCCTTGCGGCGAGGCGGTGGGTGCACTAGCCATCGATTATGGCCCAGCGTCGCCCGACCCGACCGTCCGCCTCCTCTGATTCGTCCAAGTCCCGCAGCGCCACTGGCAAGGCCGCCACGAAGCCCGGGGGCCGTCCCACCGGGGGCAAGGCCCCTGCCCCGGCGAAGAAGGCCGCGGTCGCGAAGCCGGTGGTGCAGGCCCTGAAGACCGCGGCCTCGAAGCTGAAGCAGGTCGCGAAGGCGGTGAAGGGCGCGGCGGCCAAGGCAAAGCCTGTCGCGAAGCCCACCGCGAAGGCAGCACAGGCTCCGAAGGCTTCCGCCTCGAAGGCCGCACAGGTTCCGAAGGCTTCGGTGGTGAAGTCGGGTGCGCAGGCATCGAAGACGCCTGCCGCGAAGTCCTCGGCTCAGGCTCCGAAGACCTCCGCCGCGAAGAAGGGCGGTGCTCAGGCGCTGAAGACGCCAGCCGCGAAGTCCGCACAGGCTCCGAAGGCGCCCCCAGCAAAGGCCGCCGTACAGGCGCCTGCCGCGAAGCCGGGCGCACAACCGTCGAAGACGCCCGTTGCGAAGCCCGCCGCGCAGGCTTCAAAGGCAGCCGCCACGAAGCCCACCGCGGCCAAGGAGAGCCCCAAGGCTCCGGCGTCGAAGGCCGCCCAGACACCCGCAGCGGAGTCTGCTTCAACCGGGAAGGGCCCGAAGGCGTCCGCAACAAAGGCCGCCGGACGCGCCGCGCAGAAGCCGGGCTCGACCGAGGAAGACGCCAAGGCCAATGCATCGAAGTCATCCGAGGCGGCTCCGGAGCCGGCGCCGACCAAGAAGGGCCCGAAGGCTTCCGCGTCGAAGGAAGCCCAGGAGCCTGCTGCATCGACCGACGAGAGCCCCAAGGCCGATGCACCGAAATCCTCCGAGGTAGCCGCGGAGCCGACTCCGACCAAGAAGGGCTCGAAGGCCGCCGCGTCGAAGGCTGCATCGACCGAGGAGCCCCTGAAGACCGAGGCACAGAAGTCCTCCGAAGTTGTCGCGGAGCCCGTATCGGCCGAGGAGCGCCCGAAGGATTCCGCGCCAACACCCTCCGAACAGCCTTCTCAAGCCCCTGAGCCGACCTCCGCGGGTGCGGAGACGGCCGAGCTGAAGACAGGCGCCAGCGAGGCTCCTTCGAAGCGCGCGGGGAAGGCGCCCAAGGGCTCTTCCGCGAAGAAGACCCCGGCAGAAGGAACTCCCGCCGTCGCGCCGCAGGAGGCCCCCGAGCCGTCCCCGTCGGAGACCACAGCGGAGTCCGCCACGCCCGCGCCACAGGCCGAGACGGGCGCCCCCGACACCGCTCCCACAAGCACCGTGGAAGGAACGCCTCCCGCCACGGAGACAACGACCGCCGAGGAAGCCCCCTCGCGCAAGGGCTCGGGGCGCACCGCGAAGCGGAAGGCCTCCGAAGCCGAAGCCGTTCCCGCCGAAGCGCCTGAAGAGACCTCCGTGCCTCCCGCCCCCAGCGAGGAGCCCGCATCGAAGGCGAAGCGCGGCGCCAAGGGCGTGGCTCGCCCCGCCGAAGAGCCCACCC
>NZ_RAWQ01000248.1:0-13649 GCF_003668965.1 Corallococcus sp. AB030 | reverse complement strand
GTCCCCCACCCCCTCCCGGGAAGCCGATCTGGCGCGCGCCGAAGCCGACATGGCCCGGCTGGAAGCGCAGCTCGCCGAACAGGTAGCCCGCTCCACCGCGGATGCCGCCGCGTTGACCGACCGGCTCACCCGCATGCGCCAGGCCCTCGCCCGGCCGGAGCATGCCGGGGACTCGCGCTTGTCCCAGTGGGCCATGCGCCTGGAGGACACCGAATCCCCCGAGCCGTCCCCGGAGCTTACGCGGCTGCGTGAGAAGGCCCTGGACGCGCGGGAGGCCGCGCTGGACACGCGCCGCCAGGCCGGGCTGGACCTCCAGTCCGCGCTGCGCGTGCAGCAGGAGGACGCCGCCCGGGTAGACAAGGCGCTGTCGTCCGCCGAGTCCGACCTGAAGCGGGTGGAGGACGCCACCCGGGCCCGAGAGGAGGCCGAGCAGAAGGCCCGCCGCGCGGCGGAGGCGGAGACCCAGAAGGTCGTCCCGCCCCCGGCCCTGCGGCCGTCCCCGGAGAAGCCGTCCACGGAGGCGCCGACGCGCGCGGAGCGGCTTCCGGCGCGCGCGCCCGTGGCCGTCACTCCGGCGAAGAGCGACGCGCGCAAGGCGGGCCGGGTGCGGATGCACACGACCATCGACACGCGCAGTGATTCCAACTTCTTCACCGGCTTCTCGATGGACATCAGCGAGGGCGGCATCTTCATCGCCACGGTGGAGGCGGTGCCGCGCGGAACGCCTGTGGAGCTGGACTTCACGCTGCCGGGGGGCCGGCCTCTGACGGTGAACGGCGTGGTGCGCTGGGCGCGCGACGGCAACGACCGCACCCCGGACCTGATGCCTGGAGTGGGTGTGCAGTTCACCACGCTGCCGTCGGAGGTGGCGCACGCCATCTCGTCGTTCGTGGCGACGCGCGACCCGATGTTCTACCCGGACTGAGGGCTCAGGTGCCCCAGGGGCGCAGGGGCGTGAGCAGCCCCGCGTCCTGGAGGCGCGCCTGGACGTCCGCGGCCAGGGCGACGTGGGCCGGATTGGAGACGGTGAACTTCTCCTGAGTGAGGGTGATGAGCGTGCCCCGGTTGGGGATGTGCTCCACCTGGACGGGCGCGGGCAGTGGGGGCACGGGGCCTCGGAAGTCGGCGAAGTACATGACCCAGCCGACGAAGGTGCCGGGCGATGAAAATTGATCGACCTTGAGCTGCTCCAGATGCGCATGGGAGGTCGCGATTCCGGTCTCCGGCTCCCACGCCAGAACCATGGCCCGTATCACACCGGCGAGGACGGGCGCGGTCAGCACGCGCTCCCCGACACTGCCCCGACTGCCGGTGTTGAGGACGCAGACGGAGCATGAATGGATGGAAGCACTCCCGCAGTTGCCGTGAACGCTCGAAGTTTCTTCTTCGTTCTCTCCCGCCCAGAGCCAGAAGCTGGAGCTGCCCATGAAACGATGGGCTTTGCTCATCATGAGCTTCGCGAGTGTTTCTTCATCCGTATGGACCTGGCGCTTCCGGGCCTTCTCGAAATTGGCCGCCGTCTGGTGCCAGCGGTTCCACGTGGACTCCAAAGGGCCCAGCTGCTGGATGAAGGATGCAAGACGCTGAGCACAGGATTCGACCGGCTCTGAACGCGCCAGCCAATAGCAGCCTGCGTAGTACGTCTCGGACATGGTTCCAGGATTCCTTATTGGAGGGGGGCGATGTGGACGACTTCTATCCTGCGCCCGGTGCTGAGGAAGGCCTGTTTGAGGAAGGTGGCAAATCGCTCCTCCGCGACAATCCAGCGAATGCGTCTTCCCTGCGCCATGGCCAATTGGCGATCCGCCTGAACCAGCATCTTTCGGAAGCCCTTGAAGAAGTCCTTCATCTCCATGTTGTCCTTGATGAATTTCTCATAGCCCTGGCCCTTGGCCTCCAGCAGCAGATCCTCCACCAGGTCATAGCCGTCGAAGTCGACCTCATCGTCTCCGACCTTGAGCCGGTACGCGGAGCCCTTTGGTGCCCCAGTCACCTGGGCCTGGTAGTCGCGGGCGCGGTCGGACATCGACTCGTTCACCTGCACCCACTTGCCCGGGCCACCTGCGCTGCTACTCGAAGGCGGAGGGCCCATGGCGGCCATGGCCACCGCCGTGGACGCGAGCGTCACCTCCACCACGCCGTCCACCACCGCCACCGCGCTCACATCCAGCACGCGCGCCGGGTTGAAGCCCGCCTGTGTCGAGCCCAGCCGCACCGCGTCCGGGAAACGCGGCATCCACGCGAGCGCGGACGACAGCCCCATCGTCACTCCGTGACTCACCAGCATCGTCACCGCGAGCGTCAGCCGGTCCAACTCACCGAAACCCGCGCCGTCCTCCAGCAAGGACAAACAATCTCCCGGAGCCTCATGCGCCCGGCACCACCGTCCGTACCCGTCCCGCAGCATGAACCCGAACCCCAGGTCCAACTGCGCTCCCTTCTTCGCGACCGCGCGCACCACCCTCGGTGACCGAACCGTCAGCGGCACCTCCAGCACCAGCCGCGCCAGCGCCTCCTCGAACTCCCGAGCGCTGACCGGCACCCGCCGGTCCCACGTCTCCGGGGCGTAGGTCCACGTTCCCCGCTCCGTGCGCAACCGCACCGTGGGCCCGCTGGCGCAGCCCGTGAGCAGCACGACCAACAGCCCCCACACCCCGGCCTTGCGCGCATTCATCCGATCCTGCCCCTGTGGCACTCGCGACACTCCTCGACAGGTGCCTTCTCCGGCCCCTCCACCAATGCTATGCGCATCCCAGCAATTCATTTTTAACTTGAACATCTTGACTTCACCGGGAGCACATCTTGAAGCCTTCTTCCCTCCTCGCTGCCCTGGCCCTGACCGGCGTGCTGTCCGCCTGCGGTCCTGGCGAGGCGCCTGAACCCCAGCAGATGCCCGCGTCGGACCTGGGCAGCACCACGGCGGCGCTGGATTGCGCCGCGTTCAGCGGCCCCGTGTATCACCGGGTACGTCCGTCCTCGGGCGACAGCCTCCTCACCCTCAATGCGAACGAGGCCGCCAACGCGGCCACCACCTACGGCTACACCGACGACCGGGGCACGCCCTTCAAGGCCGCGAAGTCCTCCGGCACCGGCCTGTCCCCCGTCTACCGGCTCTACAGCCCCAGCCGGGGTGAACACATCGTCACCATCGACGCCACCGAGCGCTCGAACCTCATCGCCTCCGGCTTCACCACCGACGAGGGCGTGGGTTTCTATGCGTCCAAGACGGCGGACGCGTGCCTCGTGCCCGTCTACCGCTTCGACAACCCGGGCCTGAAGAAACACCGCCACGCCGTCACCCAGGCGGAGCGCGACGCGCTCACCACCGCGGGCTGGACCAACGAGGGCATCCAGTTCTACGCCGCGCCCACCACGGTGGACACGAAGTTCACCTTCGTCGTCATCCCCGACACGCAGCAGGAGACGGTCTACGCCCCCACCCGGCTCACCCAGCGCATGCAGTGGATCGCCGACAACAAGACGGCCCAGGACATCCGCTTCGTGCTGCACACCGGCGACCTGATGGACTGGGACACGCCCGACCACCTCCACTACCAGCGCGCCAGTGATTCCTACCAGGTGCTCGACACCGCCCAGATTCCCTACGCCATCGCCCTGGGCAACCACGACACGGCGGCCGTGTGCCAGGGCGGCAGCGCATGCCCCGGCAACGTCAACGCCAACCTGCGCAACACCGCCACCTTCAACACCTACTTCCCGCTGTCCCGCTTCAAGGCCCTGGGCGGTGTGTTCGAGTCCGGCAAGTGCGACAACGCCTACCACACGTTCAACGCGGGCGGCCTGAACTGGCTGGTGTTGAACCTGGAGCTGTGGGCTCGCACGAACGCCGTGAACTGGGCGAAGACCGTGCTGGCCCAGTTCCCCCAGCACAACGTCATCATCATCACCCACTCACACCTGAACGGCAGCGGCGGCATCGAGCAGTCAAACGGTGGCTACGGCAACAACAGCCCCCAGTACGTGTTCGACAACCTCATCAAGCAGTACGCCAACGTGCGCTTCGTCTTCTCCGGCCACGTGGGCAACGCCGCCTACCGCACCGACACCGGCGTGAACGGCAACACCATCTACCAGATGCTCAACACGTTCCACGATGGCACCACGAACCCGACGCGGCTCGTGGAGGTCGACACCGCGGCCAACACCATCAGCACGCGCGTCTACGCGCCGCTGACGAACACGGAGCGCGCGGACGGCGCGAAGGCCTACAGCAACGTGAGCTGGGTGCGCTGAACGGACGCCCCGGATGAAACACACGGGCCCGCTTCCCACTTGAGGAAGCGGGCTCCGTCATCGGACGCCTCCTGGCTCACGGCTGGTTGGGACTGCCGATGTTCTGGAAGGGATTGAACGTGTAGGTCGTGGAGAACTGCGACGACGGGCTGAAGTAGTACGCGGCCAGCTTCGCCGGGTCCTTGGCGATCTCCCCTCGCAGGATGGGGCCGTCGTTCTGGTCGTCCCAGCCCCAGGGCGCGTTCGCGGAGTTGGTGCCGCAGTTGCCCGCCACCAGCCCGCAGCCGCCGCTGGTGTCGCCCCGGAACGTGCCGTCGGAGGAGAACAGCGTGGTCAGGTCGCGGCGCGTCCAGAAGCCGTCGGTGGGACTGAAGCTGTCGAGCAGCTTGTAGCGCACGTCCGAGTCCGTGGCGGACGACGGCTGCTCCGCCAGCGTGAGCGACGGGTAGTACTTCACGCCGTCTCCGACGATGTCGTAGTACGGCCACGCCTTGAGGCCGTGGCCCTTGGCCTCCTGCGCGGTGATGGGGTGGAGCTCGCCCTCGAAGGAGGCCATGGACAGCGTACCGTCGATGGACTCCGACCCCGACCCGAGCGGACTGCCGGACGGCACGAACGAGTAGAAGTCCTTGTGCGCCACCGTCACCGCGCCCACGAGCGCGCCGTACTCGCTGCCGTCGCGCTTCACGATGAGCAGCACGCCCTCGCCGTCGTTCTCGTGCTCGGTGTCGAAGATGGAGTCGGACCAGTCGCGCGGGTGGAAGAACGTGTAGAGCAGGTACCAGTGCGTGGAGGTCTCCACCACGGACTGGTAGGCGTGCGCGGTGAGGGCTCGCGAGCCGGTGTTGTCCCAGTTGTTCGTCCCGCTCCAGTCCCCATCGAAGTCCACGCGGGTGATGAAGTCGGACTTGCCACTCAGCGAATGCGAGCCCGTGACGTCCACGTCCTGGTAGTGGATGGGCGCCCACCGCTTCGTCAGCGCCGCCCTCGCCGCGGACGAACCCACGCCGTTCAACAGCGCCTGCCGGCCCTGCGCGAACAGCTCCTCTTCTTCCAGCACGCCCTCACCGCAGGCGGAGAGCCACATCAACGCCGTGGTGACGGCCGTGAACTTCAGGACAGAGGGAAGACGGCGCAGCGATGACCGCATGGGGGAACCGGCCTTTCCTTGAGGGGAAGGCGCTCATCAGACATCACCGCGAAATCTTTGTGAAAGAAGTTTTGCTTGAACTTCCTGTCAAACCCGAGTCGCCTTGCGGGTGACCGTTCCGTCCGTGGGGCGGTTATTTCCAGGAAGGTGCTCCGTGATGAACATCCGTTCGTGGCTGGAGCTGCGCTCGAACATGAAGGAGAACTTCGACGACATCTGTGGAGACACGTTCTGCGAGGGCGACTACAGCAACATCCAGTCGCTGCGCTTCCAGTGTTCCGTCAACAGCGGGACGGGTGTCATTGGCCAGTGCGTCTGGGTGTTCGCCGCGAGCAACGAGGAACTCAACCCGTCCACGGGTGGATTCTCCGTGCAGACGCAGACCTGGACCTGCCAGAGCCCGCTGGCCAGCGGCACCACGATGGCCTCGCTGCTGACGGCGCTCTCCGGGACCTCGCCCCTCTACGCCACGCTGCCCGGCACCAGCACGACGATCTACGACGGCCTGGTGGACTGCCTGTAGTCGACGGACGCCGGCGCACGGCGACACACCGTCTCCGCGCGTGAACGCAGGGTCCCGGTCCGTACGCCGCACGCGCGAGTGAGGCGTCGGCCCGGAGTGAACAGCGTCGAATATGGCGGGCCCGGTGGGGCGGGGCCTGCCCGAGCTGCTCGACCGCCTTGGCATACGTCACAAGGGCAGGCTCCTGCGCGCGGCGGTCGTGCTCTTTGGCAAGACGTTCCTTCCCCATCATCCCCAGTGCGAGCTGCGGATGGCCCGGTTTCGAGGCACCGACAAGACCGAGTTCCTTGACCAACGCAACGTGCGCGGACCGGCCTTCCGGCTGCTCGAGGAAGCCGAGCTGTTCTGCCAGCGGCATTTCCCGTTGGCTGGCCGCATCGAATCGGGCCGCCTGCAGCGTGTCGACCGTCCGCTCATCCCGCCAGATGCGATGCGCGAACTCCTGGTCAACGCCTTCATCCACCGGGACTACAGCATCGCGGGTGGCGCGGTATCGCTCGCCATCTTCGACGACCGCGTGGAGATATGGAGCGCGGGGCGATACCCGATAGGCATCACGCCTGAATCGCTCACACGTCCGCATCTGTCGGTGCAGCGCAATCCCATCATCGCGGAGGTCTTCTACCGTGCCGGACTCATCGAGAAATGGGGCCGGGGCACGAACCGCGTCGCCGAGATGTGCCGTGCCGCCGGACTCTCCGCCCCGGAGTTCGCCGAGGTCACGGGCGCCGTGGTCGTCACGCTGCGGGTGAATGTGGGACAGACCCTGGCCGCGGATTGGGGGGTGCTCCGGACGGATTGGGGGGTGCTCCGGACGAATTGAGGGAGGTCGCTGTCCGAAAGGAAATCGACGCGAAGGCGCGTGAGATCATCGAAAAACTAGGTCCCCGACCCAGAAAGGCAGCCCTGCGCGAGGCCATCATGGCGCTTACCTCGCTTCGGCCCTGGCTCCCTGCGGAGCTTGCCTATGAGCTGCATTACAACCCGGACAAGCTGACGGAGCGGCACCTCAAGGCCATGGTCGAAGAGGGTCTCCTCGAACGGACCCATCCCGATAACCCCAAGCATCCCGCTCAGGCCTACCGGACCACGCGCAGGGGCTGAACCATGGCCGTCAGAAGCTCAGCGTGCCCAGCAACTCGAAGGTGTTGCGATACACGTGCACCGGCTCCACGACGATGCCCTGCAGCCCGTTGTCGCCAGTCAGGTCCTTCACGCCCAATTCGTGGCGCGACAGGATGTAGCCCGCGCGCAGGCCTCCATCCACGCCGTGCAGTCCTGGAATGAAGTCCTTCACCAGGATGACGTCCACCCCCGCTCCCAGGTGCAGCGTGTTGGGCCACAGGTTGCGGAAGAAGCCCGGCCGGCGCACCCAATACGAGTTCGGGTTCGCCATCCCCTGCCCGTTGATGCTGCCGTCCTCCAACCGGTACCACGTCAGCCCGTAGCCCACCTTCGCGTAGGGCTGGAAGCCGTCTCGCAGGAAGTTGTAGCGGAGGCTCCCCGCGTACTCCCACATGTCGAGCTTCGTCCTCAGCTGGAAGACAGACACCCCGTCCGATAGCGGCACATCCAATCCCAGCGTGCTGCGCGAATGGAACAGCGTGTCCTCCGACGTGAACTTGTCCCCCAGGTAGAAGCTCACCTTGAGCATCGCCGACACCGCGGGGCGCACCACCGGCCGGACCAGGTCCGGGTCGTTGATGTTGCCGGCGATGGCCGGATCCAACGCCGTGAGCTGCCCGTACCATTCGCCCAGCTGCCGGTCGTTGAGCAGCAGCCCCGTGAAGTCGTCTCCAAGCAACTGCACGCCCACGCCCGCCTCCACCGTGAAGCGACGGCGCGGCAGCCGTTCCTGCGGCGTGTAGACGGGCTGGTGGTTCTCCACCACCGCTCGCACCGGCAACCCCACCACCCGGTAGAGGAAGTCGAGCGGCGGCAGCGTGATGAGCAACGCCACCGGCGCGTTGAGGAACCCCAGGTTGTTGTAGAAGTCGTCCTGGACGTCCAGCGGGAAGAACCACGGCAGCTCGCTCGGCACGTACAAATCGAACCCCGCGCTGGGCGCCGGGCGGTTCCATCCCTCGTTGAAGGCCGGCCCCACGATGGACAGGTTGCCCATGTCCGAGTGCGCCACCAGCCCCGACAGCGGTGACCTCGCCATGGGGAAGCCCCAGCGCAGGGGCAGGATGAGCCAGGACCACTCGCGCCGCACCTGCCCGTCCACCAGCGCCAGGTCGTAGACGCGCTCCCAGTCCGGCACCAGGTCGATGCGCGACGCCAGGTCGTAGCGCACCACCTCCTCCGGCAGCGGCTTGTCCGGGTGGGTGAGGTACTCCTGGTGGTCGAAGAATTGCCGCACCGCCTCCGTGGAGCCCGCGGGGCCGATGTTCTTGAAGACGCCCGGCACCGGGTACGTGGCGTGTGACTCCCGCGCGTGCGGTCCTGGACAGGCCAGCAGCTGCTCCAATCCCTTGGAGTCCGCGCCAATGTAACCAATGGGGTGCGTGTTGATGACCGTCTCCGCCTCGTCCGCCCAGACGTAGCGGCGCACGCGCGCGAGGAGCTTCTTCTCCCCGGGCCGGTCCTCTCCCCGGGCGTCCAGCTGCGCCTGCCATTGCTCGCGGGGCAGGTAGGCATTGGGGCGGGCGAAGTCGAACACCATGCTGTTGTGGTGGAAGAAGTACTCGATGCGCTTCATCACCAGCGGGTCCGCGCCGTCCGCGGTCCAGTCCCCCTGGAGGATGCGTCGCAGCTCCGCTTCCGTCAGCGTGCGCCCCACCGCCGAGCGCGGAGAGACGGCCACCGCGATGTGCTCCCAGTCCCCTCGTGATTGTTGCCGCCCGCGTTGAAGGGATAGAAGAACCAGTACTGGATGAGCAGCTCGTAGCCGGGCGGCCCCTTCTGCGTGCCCTTCACCGCATGGATGAACGGATGCGCGTACACCTTCTCCGTGCCCAGGTAGCGGCGCGCGGGCTGGCCGTCCACCGCACCCTTGTACGCCGCCATCCACGTCTTCGGGTCGTAGCCGGGGAAGTCGAAATACATCACCGTGAAGGGCGCGCGCTCCGCGTCCACCGCGCCCTGCCGCAGCCGGGGAATGGTGGGGTGGTCCGGATGGAACTCGCGCAGCAGGCCCACCAGCCGGCAGTCGTCCCGCGCGTCCTGGCCGGCGGACTCCGTGCGCAGCGTCACTTCCGGCGCGCCGTCCTCCGGACAGGGCCGGCCCAGGCTGGAGAAGTTGATGGAGTCACTGCGCATCAACACCGCGCCAGACTTCGCCAGGTCCCAGGTGTCCAGGTTGAGCAACAACCCCCCGGGCTGGTCCCGGAACACCTTGTGGTCGGAGGGAAAGGTGTAGGTGTTCTTCACCATGAACGGCGCGAAGCGGACCGCCAGGGATTGGAGGACCTGATGGCGCGTGTCATCCACGCCGTCGCGCGGGGATTCGTCCCGCCAGGCCGGGTCGTTCGGGTCGCCGTAGAGCGACAGGGCGACACTCGCCTCCGTCTGTCTCACGATGCGCGGATACGAAAGCGGCACGTAGCGGAAGTATTCCTCGCGCGTGGGCGGTCCGTCCGCGTGGGCCATGGCCGCCACGAGGAGCACGAACGGCGACAGGGCCCGTGCCGCACGGACCGGAACGATGTGGCGCATATGGAAAGCGTCCCCGGAAGCCCCGCGTCGGGACGCGCGGAGCCAGGGACGCTAGGGGGCAGCGGCTCCGGACCCCGTCGCCCCCCGGGGCCGCCCGTTCGTCACTGCACGGTGAAATCTCCGGCAGTGGACACCCGGGGTCCGGCATGCCGGCGGAGCAATCCCTATCTTACCGGCGCCATCCGTCGGATACCGGACCGGCCCCCGTGGCAGGGGGTGAAACACAGGCCCTGTTTCTGGCAGAAAGAAAGACAACCCATGAGGGGGTGGGACTGCGTCCCCCCTGAAGGAGTCCCTGTCGCATGAGCACGATTCTCCGGACCCCACCCCTCGCCGGTGGCCGTCCCCCTCGCTGGGATTCTCGCCGCCGTGCCCCGCCTGCCTCCGCGTCCCTTCCCCCCGTGGAGAAGGTGAACCTGGCCCACGCCTCCACCGACCTGCCGGCGCCTGGCATTGCCCGGCCCGTGGGCATGCTCCACGGCCAGCCCGTGCACCTGGTGCGGCTGACGGGAACCGGCCCCTGGTGCCGGCACGCCACCGGCGACGCCCTGTTCTTCGTCACCCGGGGAACCCTGCGGGTGGAGTTGCGCGAGCGCACCGTGGAGCTGGAAGAAGGCGAGCTGCTCATCATCCCCCGCGGCATCGAGCACCGTCCGGTCGCTGACGCGGAGGCGCTGGTGCTGATGTCGGCTCCATCGCTCGAAAGGGAAGCGGCCGGGCAGTCTTCCGCCCCCTGAGTGGCGTTTTGACGCCCCCCGGGCGGGCGAGCCCTTGTCCTGTGCGGGCGCGGTGATTCCTCCCACGGAGCCCACGGCGCACTTTTGCCCTGAACGAACGGAAGGGGGCTTCCCGCGTCGGTCCACCCGCCGCCGGACAGCCGCCGCCTTTGATTGGGAGCGGAGCCGCCATGCGCATCCACCACCTGAACTGCACCACGATGTGCCCGCCCGGCCGGCGGCTCATGGATGGGCGGCGCGGCTTCACCGGCCCGGCGGCGCTCACCTGCCACTGTCTGGCGTTGGAGACGCCACGCGGCCTGGTGCTGGTGGACACCGGCTACGGCCTCAATGACGTGTACGCGCCTCGCGTGCGGCTCAACGGCCTGTTCCGGGACGTGCTCTGCCGCCCCGCCCTGGCGGAGGAGTCCACCGCCATCCGCCAACTGGAACGCATGGGTTTCCAGGCCAGCGACGTGCGCGACATCGTCCTCACGCACCTGGACTTCGACCATGCGGGCGGCCTGGATGACTTCCCCCACGCGCGCGTGCACGTGCTGGCGGACGAGTACCGCGTGGCCACCGCGCAGAAGACCTGGCTGGACCGCGCGCGCTTCCGCCCGATGCAGTGGTCCAAGGAGACGCGCTGGGAGACCTACGTCCCCCACCGGGGTGAAGGCTGGTTCGGCTTCGACTGCGTGCGCGAGCTCACCGGACTGCCGCCGGAGATCCTGCTGGTGCCGCTCGTGGGCCACACGCTGGGACACGCGGGCGTGGCCATCGACACCGGGGAGGGGTGGCTGCTGCACGCGGGCGACGCTTATTTCTACCATGGCGAGATGGACCTGGACCGCTACCGGTGCACCGCCGGCCTGCGCGCCTACCAGAAGCTGATGCAGAAGGACGGGTGGATGCGCTGGTACAACCTGCGCCGGCTGCGCGAGCTGGTGCAGCGCCACGGCGAACAGGTGACGGTGTTCTGCGCGCACGACTCGCTGGAATTCGAGCGGCTGGAGGAGCGCGAGAAGCTGCCCGCGGACTTCCCCATCCAGCCCGGCCTCGTCGCCCCCGTGCCCTCGCTGCACCTCTAGCGGGCGTCACGGGTGGAGCGGAGGCGACTCCGCCACCGACGTCTCCTCCATCAGCCGGGGCACGCGCGGCAGGTCCACCGTGAAGGTGGCGCCTTGCCCCGGCACGCTCTCCAGGCGGATGACTCCGCCGTGCGCCTCCACCAGCTGGCGGGCGATGTAGAGCCCCAGTCCGTAGCCGGCCTTCGTCCGCGCGGCGCGCTCCCGCTCGAAGCGCTCGAAGACGCGGCGCTGGGCCTCCGGCGCGATGCCCACGCCCTCGTCGCGCACCCTCAGCCGGGAGTGGTCCGCGTCCAGCGCCGACACCGACACCGTCACCGGGTGGCCCCGGCCGAACTTCAGCGCGTTGGACAAGAGATTGGTCACCACCCGGTCCAGTCGGATGCGGTCCCACTGCCCCACCTGCCCGTCCTCCACCTCCAGCCGCAGGTCGCAGCCCGCCTCCACGGCGGCATCCGCGAAGCGCTCCACCACCTCGCGCGCCAGCTCCCCCAGGTCCATGGGCGCCGCGTCCAGCAGCCGCTTGCCGGAGGACAGCCGCGACAGGTCCAGCAGGTTGTGGAGCAGCTGTCCCAGCCGCTGGGCCTGACCGCGCGCCACCACCAATCCCTGCCGCACGTCCTCGTCACGGCCCGCCGCCTGCGAGCGCTGCACCTTGCTGAGCAGCAATTGCAGCGCCTGCAAGGGATTGCCCAGGTCGTGCGCGGTGACGGCGATGAGGTCCACCGCCTCGCGCGCCTCGCGCAGGAGCCGCGTGTTCTCCAGGGCCAGCGCCGCGCGGCCCGCCAGCTCCTCCACCAGCACCTGGTCCGCCTGCGTGAAGCGGCGGTGGCCCCGGGCCGTCAGCAGCACGAAGGCGCCCAGCGTCTCGCTGCCCGCGCGCAGGGGCACCACCATGGAGGAGCCGATGGCGATGCGCTCGATGAGCAGCCGGTGGTCGTCGGTCTCCGCGGAGGCCGCCAGGTCGTCCACTTCCACCTCCACGTCCATCCGTGAGCGCCCGGTGCGCATCACCTCCCAGACGACCGGAGGCATGCCCAAGCGGGGCGGAAACCGCCGCAGGGCCTCCCACAGGCTCTCCTCGCGTTCGGGCTGCACGTGCGTCACCGCCCGGGGCCGCAGTTCGCCCGCGGGCGTGAGCAGATAGAGGATGCAGCCGTCCGCCACCTCGGGCACCAGCAGCCGCGCCACCTCCGCCGCCGTCAGGTCGGGGTCCAGGGACTGGTGGAAGACGCGGCCGGCCTCCGCCAGCAACTCCTGCACCCGCTCCTGGCGCCGCTGCTCGGTGATGTCGCGCGTCACCACGGAGAAGCCCTGGGGATGGCCGTCCTCGTCGCGCAGCGCGGTGATGGACACCTCCGCCCAGAAGCGCGAGCCGTCCTTGCGCTGCCGCCAGCCCTCCGTGTGCAGCCGCCCCTCCTGGAGGGCCCGGGACAGTTCCCGCTCCGGCTTGCCCGCCGCCGCATCCTCGGACGTGTAGAAGACGGACTTGGGGCGGCCCAATATCTCCGCCTCGCTCCAGCCCTTGATGCGCTCCGCACCCGGGTTCCAGCTGGCCACCCGCCCGCGCGCGTCCAGCAGCACCAGGGCGTAGTCGCGCACGCCCTCCACCAGCGCCTGGAAGCGGTGCGCGCTGGCTGCCGCCTCGCGCCGGAGCGGGTGGAGCCGGCGGTGGAGCACCCACGCCAGCACCCCCGCCACCGTCAGCCCCAGCAGGCAGGCAAGGAGCAGCAGCGCCGTCTCCCACCGGTCCACCCGCACCGAGGTCCGGTTCTCCACGGCCAGCCGCTCCTGCACCTTGCGCTCCAGCTGGGCCTGCGCCTCGCGCACATGTCCATGGGCCCGCGCGAGCCGCTCGCGCGCCTGCTTCTGCTCCTGGGGCGTCTGGGCGCCCACGAGCGCGCGCAGCGCCGCTTCGTGCTCCTGCTCCGCGGCGCGCACCTCCCACACCAACGCCTCGTCCTCGGGAGTGTCCAGCCGCGCGGACAGCCGCTCCGCGGTGCCCAGGAAGCGCCGCCGTGCCTGCGCCGTGTCCCGGGGGAGCGACTGCCCGCCCGCCAGCAGCGCGCTGTTGGCCAGGGACACCTTGTCGCTGAAGGCCCGCCCCAGCAGCCCCACCTCCTGCAGGTCCAGCGAGCGCTCCATTACCCGCGACTGCACGGAGGCGCGCATCAGCAGGAGCGCCACCACGGACAGGACCAGCAGGACGAGCGCCACCACGAGGCTCGCCCCGAGCCCCCACCCCTCCTCCTGTCGCGCGC
>NZ_RAWQ01000247.1:0-13794 GCF_003668965.1 Corallococcus sp. AB030 | reverse complement strand
GCAGGGCAGCGACGAATGAAAGGTCGGGGCCGGACACACAAGTCCGGCAAGCACCGTGGAAGCGAGACCCGCCATGTCTTCATTGAGTTGCCGTGTCGCCACAGCGCAGTGCGAACTGGATGACGCGCTCCGCATCCGTTACCGGGTTTTTGGCGAGGAGATGCGGATGCTGGGGCCCAAGCGGCCCCGGGCCCCGCGTGAAGCGGATTGCTTCGACACGCTCCGCACCACCTCCCACGTCGTCGTCTACTCGGGCGCGGAGCCGGTGGCGACCGCCCGGCTGCTGACGCCCAACGCGGAGGTGGCGGCCTTCGCGGACACCCTCGTGGGGCTGGACATCGAGAAGAAGCTCGACCTGTCGGAGCTCGTCGCGCCGGGCCGCGTGTTCGCGGAGACCACTCGCTACTGCGTCACCCGGAGCCACCGGAACTCCGCCGTGCTGCGTCTCCAGGCCGGCCTGTACCGCGAGAGCCGCCGACGCGGCGTCACCCACTGGATCGCCGCGGCCAACATGGAGACGGACTCGCAGGAGGAGGCGGACCTCTACTTCCTCGCCGCCGCGCGCCAGGGCTGGGTCAGCGATGGCTTCCGCGTACGGACCCGGGAGTTTCCCCCGCCGCCCGCGGAACCCCTGGCCGCCCGGCTCACCGCGGAGCAGCGCACCCAGGCCCGCGAGGGCCACCTGACCGCCCTGCGCATGCCGTCCGTGCTGTCGCTGTTCGCGGACAAGCTGGGTGCGCGCTTCATCGCGCCGCCGCACTTCGATCCCGCCTTCAACCGCTTCACCGTGCCGCTCGTCGCCGCGCTGGATGACATTCCGCGGCGGACGCTGAAGCTCTTCGAGTCGCTGGACGCCGACGCCGCCTGACCCCAGGCCGGCGCGCTCCGCACTTCCCCCTTCACCCTCAACGCAACACCCACCGGGCCTTCACGGGCCCCAGTCAGGAGACGTGTATGTGCAAGCAGCCCAGGCATGAGCAGACGGCGAAGACGGACTGGCTGGACTCCCTGCGGCACGAGGCGCGGATGCTCGTGCATGAGCTGGACGTGACGCCGGGTGTCCAGCGCCTCTTCGAGGGGCGCATCCGCCAGGACGACTACGTCCACTACCTCATCCAGTCGTACCAGTACGTGCGGTGGAGCGAGGGCTTCTTCACCGAGTCCGGCGAGCGCGTGCACCGCGAGGGCCGCAACCCCGCGCTCGCGGAGCTGCTGTTCCAGAAGGCGCACGAGGAGCGGGGCCATGAACAGTGGTTGCTCAAGGACCTGAAGGCCCTGGGCTGGACGGAGGAGCGCGTGGAGCGCGCGCCCATCTGCACCGCCGTGCGCGCCTACGTGGAGTGGAACCGCTTCACCACGCAGTCGGGCGTGCCCACCGCGTTCCTGGGCACGGCCTACGTGCTGGAATACCTGTCCGTGAACCGGGCCCCGGGCTCCGTGGACCGGCTCATCGCGGAGAGCGGCATCCCCAACATCGACAAGGCCGTCCTCTTCCTCAAGGGCCACGGCGCCGCGGACGGCGACCACGTGGCCGACCTGGAGACGGAGCTGCGCAAGCTCACGTCCCCGGCGGAACAGGCCGCGCTCATCCTCTCCGCCCGCACCACGCGCGCCCTGTTCCCGAAGTTCTTCCGGGAGCCTTGAGCACGCGCGCCCAGGCCTCCTCACCCCGGCTTCTGCCTCCAGGCGGCCTGGTAGAGGAGGTCCGTGCGGCTCTCGATGCCCAGCTTGGGGAAGATGTTGCGCAGGTGCGTCTTCACCGTGTTGAGCGTCAGGCCCAGGTCCTCGGCGATGAGCTCGTTCGTCCAGTTGCGGAGGACCCCCTGGACCACTTCCGCTTCGCGCCTGGAGAGCTTCTGGCGCCAGGGCTCCGGTATCGGAATGGCCCGCGAGCACTCCTGCAACACCAGCCCCCAGGGATGGTGGCCGCGCTGCTCCGGCAGCTCCACGAACGTCACCTTCAGGTCGTGCTTCAGCCCGGAGCGCGTCCAGGTGTCCACGCTCAGGAGCCGATTCATCCCCGGAGTCTGCAGACGCGTCAGGTGCTCGCGCAGCTCCTGGGGCAGGCGTGAGTCATCCGCCTTCATCTCCTCCGGGTACCAGCGCCGCAGGAGCTCCGTCGCTCCAGGGGTCCTCAGCTTCTCGTGCTCCGGTGGATCCATCACGACGCACTCGGCGCCCTGGTGGTGGAAGAGGGCGTCCAGCAGGTCTCCCCGCATCGCCTCGTGCTCGAACATCCGGCAGTTGCGCACCGTGTTCGCCAGGTAGGGCTTCAGGTCCTCCAGCAGGTCCTGTTCCCGTTCGGAGAAGGGCAGGGTCTGCTCCCGGTACAGCGTGAAGCCGCCGTGCCAGTCCTGCCGCAGCTCCAGCAGCACCGCCAGGACGTGTTCCAGCGGGAGTCCCATCTCCCGGCAGCGCAGGTACAGGAGGTTGCGCTTCAATTCCTTGCTCGACACCTGGTTCGTGGCGCGCGCGACGCCCACCGTGGCCAGCTCCGGGTAGTGCGCGAAGAGGATGCCCGGGGCCCCCAGCCCCATCCATTCATAGTCCCCGGGCCGCTCCGGCCTGGACACGCACAAGGCCGCGTAGTCGCAGGGCAGGAGCTGCGTGAGGATTCCCTGGGCGCGGGCCAGGACCTCGGTCAAATCCAATGAACTGGAGAGTGCCCGGGTCAGCTCGAGCACGAGCACCTGTTCGTGCGCGGTAAGGTTCATCCCACGGGCCTCCTTCCAACCAGTCCATGCAAGGACTTACAGGCTGGAAAGCCCGGAGGTCTGTCCCCCACAAGGGGTATGGACGGGCTTCACTCACACGAAGCCCGTCCACGTCTGACATTACAGCGTCTGTCGAAGCGGGGCGGACGCTAGTTGCCCG
Source organism: Corallococcus sp. AB030 (assembly GCF_003668965.1). Taxonomy (NCBI): domain Bacteria; kingdom Pseudomonadati; phylum Myxococcota; class Myxococcia; order Myxococcales; family Myxococcaceae; genus Corallococcus; species Corallococcus sp. AB030. The sequence continues at coordinate 10,920 of NZ_RAWQ01000247.1, read as the reverse complement.
CGCTGCCTTCCACCGGCGGGGTGCCCGTGGTGGGGCTGACGGGGCTGCCCATCTCCTTGTTCTTGTCCCAGGCCGGCGGCGTCACTTCCATCTTCGCCCCCTTGTTGCCCGGGGTGCCGGCGTTCGGGGTGCCCGGCTTCGCCGAGGACGAGTGGTCGCTGGTGCTGTTGCTTCCCTGCTCGGTGGAGCCGGAGCCGCCCACGCCCTCATCGACGCGGGCCGGGTCCACGACGCTGTCGTCATCCGGGGCCAGGACGTCCGACGAGCCCGAGCCGCCCGTGGCCTTGTCCCAGCGCTCCGCGCTGTCCTGGGGCGCGTCCGTGGACGGCTCCTGCATGGGCGGCGCCTCGTGGTCGGTGTGGCTCTGCGCGAACGCCTGACCGGAGAAGGCGAGTGTTGCCAGTGCTGCCATCAGGGGGAGCTTCATGGGTGGCGCTCCTTCGAAGAACGTGTGTGCTTCGAAGGTGGCGACCGTCGGGTGGGAAACAAGCGCTTGACGCACACCCGACCCCCAGCCGCGTCCCCGCTCGCCGGGCGAGCAGGCGCCCGTCAGCCCGTCAGTGCTCGCGGAGGCACCGTCCCCACGGCCCAGGCGGTGAGCTTGCGCAGGAGCTCCGCGCGGTCCTCCGGCACGGAGAAGAGGTGGTCCGCGCGCGGGTAGAAGGCGTACGTGACGCGGCCCTCCAGCTTCAGCGGCGAGAGCATCTCGTAGAACTGGCCCTCGTGATTGAAGGACAGCCCCATGCCTCCGGAGAACACGAAGCACAGGCTGACGCCGCGCTCCATGAGCTGCTTGTAGTCCTGCGTCAGCTGCGAGCGCTCCGGGTACTCGCGCGTGTAGACCTCGTCGGCCTCTCCGGCCTCGCGCAGCTGGGCGGGCAGCTTGCGCTTGCGCAGGAAGCGCGTCCACCGGCGGGGGCTCAGGTAGCGCAGGTGGAAGCGCAGGTGGTAGCCCAGCGTGCGGTACGTGTAGCCGTCGATGAAGGCCGCGCCCACCACGCGCGGATCCGCCACCGTCACCGCGTGCGCGCTGTCCACGCCGGAGCACAGGCCCATCAGCACGAAGCGCTTCTGGCCCTTCTTCTGCTCCAGGTAGTCGAGCGCCGCGCGCGTCTCCTCGCGGGCACGTTGGAATTCGTCGGCGCCGCCCTCGCGGCGGGGGCGGCTGTCTCCCAGTCCGGACTGGTCGAAGCGCAGCGTGGTGAACCCGCGCCCCGCCAGCTGGCGCGCCAGCTCCACCCACACCCGGTACGGGCCCACATGGTGGTTGAGGCCCACGTTGGACAGCACCACCACGGGCGCTTCCGGCAGGACCTTCGCCGGGTCCGGTTCCGTGAGGATGCCCACGAGGCTCTGCTCGGGGCCGAAGGTACAGATGCGCTCGCGCATCACGCGGCCTCCTTCAGCAGCGTGGTGATGGTCTGCAGGATGCGGTTGGACAAGAGCGCGGACTCCTGGCCGCCCGCGCCCTCCTCGGGCACCAGGTGGTGCTGGAAGGGCAGGCCCGTCTTCTCCAGGTGCTCCTGGAGCCGCTGGTACTCGGGCTTCTGCGCGCTGGCCACCAGGTGCGTGCGCGTTGACGGCCACGCGGGCAGCGCGGCCAGGTCCAGCGAAAGGATGTCGTCGCGCAGGGCGCGGGGGAACGAGAAGCCGAGCAGCTCCTCGCGCACCTCCAGCGGGCTTTCGGGCCGCGGGAAGAGCGTGCGGGTGTCCCGGCGCGCCTGGAGCAGCTCCAGCTCCCGGAGCCAGGCCTCGCCCTCCACCAGGGGCTCCCAGAGCACGAGCGCGGCGGTGGACAGTCCCTCCAATGCGGCGCGCACCGCGAGCGCCGCGCCCAGCCGCAGGCCCACGAGCGCCACGCGCTGCACGCCCGTCACGTCCTGCAACTCATTGACGGCGTTGCGGATGTCCTGGACCCACGTGGCCACCCGGCCTTCGTGGGCCTCGCCGGCCGAGTCCCCCGTGCCGTAGTAGTCGAAGCGGAAGACGTGGAAGCCCTCACGCGCGAGCATTCCGGCCAGCTTCCGGAAGGCCCAGTGCGTCAACATGTACTCCTGCGCGGCGGGGTAGCAGAGCACCACCCCGGTGGAGCGCTCGGCGCCCTGCGCGGGGTGGTGCATGCCAAAGAGCTGTCGTTCGGAGGTGCCGAAGAAACAGGGCGTCACGGTCTGACCATTCTCCTCAAAGGGCCGCTCAGTCCGAGCGCCCCGGCAGTTTCCCCTTCAGCTTATTGAACAAGCGTTGCGCCAGGGGAACAGAAGTCTCCGGGGTGGCAGTCTTTGGCGGCATGACGGGCTGCGTCCTGACTGCGGGCGTGGGAGCCGCCGCCGCGGGCGTCAGCTGCGAGGCCACCTGCTCCAGCGTGTTGAGCAGGAGCGTGCGCGGGTGCAGCTCCTGGTTCAGCTCCTTCTTGACGCGCATCACGACCTGGAAGGACAGGAGCGAGTGCCCGCCGATGTTGAAGAAGTTGTCGTGCACGCCCACCTGCGCGATGCCGAGCACCTCCCGCCAGATGCGCGCCAGGTGCTGCTCCGTCGGCGTGCGCGGCGCGACGAAGGCGTCCTCGACGGCGCGCGTGGTGCCCGCCGGAGGCGGCAGGGCCTTGCGGTCCACCTTGCCGTTCGGCGTGAGGGGCAGCGCCTCCATCTCCACGAAGTGCTGCGGCACCATGTACTGCGGCAGCTGCGAACGCAGGTGCTTGCGCAGCTCCGTGTCCGTGTAGGCCTGTCCCGGCTTCGTCACCAGGTACGCGACGAGGCGCCTGTCGCCAGGGCGGTCCTCGCGAACGAGGGCGACGGCCTGGGCCAGGGACGGGTGCGAGGCGAGGGCCGCCTCGACTTCGCCCAACTCGATGCGGAAGCCGCGCAGCTTCACCTGCGAGTCATTGCGGCCCAGGTACTCGACGGTGCCGTCGGCCAGCCAGCGGGCCAAATCGCCCGTGCGGTACATGCGCTCGCCCGAGCGGAAGGGGTTGGGCAGGAAGCGCTCCTGCGTCAACTCGGGCCGGTGGAGATAGCCGAGCGTCACGCCGTCGCCGCCGATGTACAGCTCGCCCGCGACGCCCACCGGCACGGGGGCCAGGTGCGCGTCGAGGAGGTAGAGCTGGGTGTTGGCGATGGGGCGGCCAATGCGGATGGAGGAGAGGGGAGGCTGCACGCGCCAGGTGGTGGACCAGACGGTGGTCTCCGTGGGGCCGTACATGTTCCACAGGCTTCCGACGCGGGCGAGGAGCGACTCAGCCAGCTCGCGGGGAAGCGCCTCGCCACCGACGAGGGCCTTGAAGCCGGTGCGCGGCTGCCAGCCGGCCTCCAGGAGGAGGCGCCAGGTGGAGGGCGTGGCCTGCATGACGGTGACGGCGTTGGCTTCCAGCGCGGCCTTGAGGAGCGCACCGTCGGAGGCCGTGTCACGCGAGGCGAGCACCACCTGGGCACCGGTGGAGAGGGGCAGCAGCAGCTCCAGCACGGCGATGTCGAAGGAGAGCGTGGTGACGGCCAGCAGCACGTCCTGGGCAGAGAGGCTGGGGGCCTCCTGCATGGTGCCCAGGAAGTTCACCACCGCGCGGTGCGGAACGCGCACGCCCTTGGGCTTGCCCGTCGAACCCGACGTGTAGATGACGTACGCCACGGCCTCCGGCGTGACGGCGGGAGCTTCGGGGGCCGTGTCCGCCTGCGACGTGGTGTCCTCGACGAAGAGCGACTTCGCCGTGGTGGAGGGCAGGGTGCTCTGGAGCGCGCGCTGGGTGAGCACGAGCGAGAGCTGCGCGTCCTCGACCATGAAGGCCAGACGCTCGGGCGGGAAGCCGGGGTCGAGCGGGACGTAACCCGCGCCCGCTTCGAGGATGCCCAGCAGACCCACCACCATGTCCGGACCGCGCTCGGTGAAGAGGCCGACAAGGCTTCCGGCGGTGACGCCCTCCTGCTTGAGGGCGTTCGCCACCTGGTGGCTGCGCTGGATCAGCTGCTGGTACGTGAGCGTCACGGCGCCGGAGCGCAGCGCCACCGCGTCCGGCGTGGCCTGGGCCTGCGCGGCCACCAGCGTGTGGACGAAGGCGTTCCGGTCGAACGGCTTCTCCGTGGCGTTCCAGTCCACCAGCACGCGCTGCTTCTCCGACTCGGGAAGCAGCGGCATGCGCGACACCGGCACCTCCGCGTCGGACACCGCGGCGCGCAGCAGCGTGCGGATCTGCTCGAGCATGCGGACGACGGTGTCCCGCTCGAACAGGTCGGTGTTGTAGTCCATGCCGCCGACGATGCCGTTCGCCGTCTCCTTCACCCAGAAGCTCAGGTCCAGCGGCGTCGCGTGCGCGTGCACGTGCACCTGGCCGTAGGTGAGGTCACCCAGACTGGAGCCTCGGTTGCGCACGTCCTGGAAGGTGAAGAACGTCTGGAACAGCGGCGTGCGGCTCAGGTCGCGCTGCACGCCCAGTTGCTGCATCAGCAGCTCGATGGGCATGTCCTGGTGGCCGAAGGCCTCCATGCACGTGGTGCGCACGCGCTCCAGCAGCTGCCGGAACGTCTGCTCCGGCGCCAACTGCGTGCGCAGGACGAGCGTGTTGACGAAGAAGCCCAGCAGGTCCTCGACCTCCGGATGCGAGCGGCCCCGGATGGGCGTGCCCACGACCAGGTCCTCCTGGCCGCTGTAGCGGTGCAGCAGCGTCTTGAACGCCGTGAGCAGCACCATGTACAGCGTCGCGTTGGACTCGCGGCCCAGCTTCGTGAGGGCGGCCACCTCCGCGCCGGTGAGGACGAAGGGCTCAGTCCCGCCCTTGAGGCTCATCTGCGCGGGGCGCGGCTTGTCCGTGGGCAGCTCCAGCGCGGGCAGGTTCCCGGAGAGCTTCCCCTTCCAGTAGCGCGCCTGCCGCTCCAGCTCCTCGCCCTGGAGCCAGTTGCGGTGCCACTCGGTGAAGTCCGCGTACTGGATGGGCAGGGTGGGGAGCTTGGGCTCCTGGCCCTGGGTGAGCGCGGAGTAGATGACGTCCAGCTCACGCAGGAACACGTCGAACGACCACCCATCCCAGATGAGGTGATGGGGCATGAAGAAGAGGACGTGCTCGTTGGCGCCCAGCCGGAACAGCGTCAGCCGGAACAGCGGCGCGGCGGTGATGGGGATGGACTCGTCCGCCATCGCCTGGAGGCGGCGCAGCAGGTCCTCCTCACGCGTGTGGGCGGGGACGGGCTCCAGGTCCACCGGCTCCAGCTCCACCGTCAGGGACGGGGCAACGTGCTGCACCGGCGTGCCCTCGTCCCACCGAACGAAGGTGCGCAGGGACGACTGGCGCTCCATCAGCTTGTTGAAGCTGAAGCGCAGCGCGCCCACGTCCAGCGCGCCGTGGAGGCGGAACGCGGAGGGCAGGTTGTAGACGGCCGTGCCCGGGTTGAGCTGCTCCAGGAACCACAGCCGTTGCTGCATGAGGGACAGCGGCGCGGGCGCGGTGCCGGCGCGGGCGGAGATGCGCTGCGCGGGGCTGGTGGCTCCGTCGTCGCCGCGCACCAGCCGGGCCAGCTTCTCCACGGTGGGCGCTTCGAACATTCGGCGCAGCGTGAGGCTGACGTCCAGGTCACGGCTCGCGCGCGTGAGGGCCTGCGACGCCAGCAGCGAGTGGCCACCCAGACGGAAGAAGTCCGCCGTGACGCTCACCCGGCGCAGCCCCAGCACGTCCGCGAAGATGGCAGCGAGCTTCTGCTCCGTCTCATCGCGAGGCGCGACGAACGCGTCCTCCTGCGACTCCACCTGCGGCGAAGGCAGGGCCTTGCGGTCCACCTTGCCGTTCGGCGTGAGCGGCAGCGCGGGCAGGGCCACGAAGTGCTGCGGCACCATGTACTCCGGCAGCCCCTGCTTGAGGTGCGCGCGCAGGGCTTCGTCCGCCGGAATCGTCTGGCCGGGCCGCGCGATGAGGTACGCGACGAGGCGGCGGTCACCGGGGCGGTCCTCGCGAACGAGGGCCACGGCCTGGGCCAGGGACGGATGCGAGGCGAGGGCCGCCTCGACTTCGCCCAGCTCGATGCGGAAGCCGCGCAGCTTCACCTGCGAGTCATTGCGGCCCAGGTACTCGACGGTGCCGTCGGCCAGCCAGCGGGCCAGGTCGCCCGTGCGGTACATGCGCTCGTCGGAGCGGAAGGGGTTGGGCAGGAAGCGCTCCTGCGTCAACTCGGGCCGGTGGAGGTAGCCGAGCGTCACGCCGTCGCCGCCGATGTACAGCTCGCCCGCGACGCCCACCGGCACGGGGGCCAGGTGAGGGTCGAGGAGGTAGAGCTGGGTGTTGGCGATGGGGCGGCCGATGCGGATGGAGGAGAGGGGAGGCTGCACGCGCCAGGTGGTGGACCAGACGGTGGTCTCCGTGGGGCCGTACATGTTCCACAGGCTTCCGACGCGGGCGAGGAGCGACTCAGCCAGTTCGCGGGGAAGGGCCTCGCCACCGACGAGCGCCTTGAAGCCGGGACGCGGCTGCCAGCCGGCCTCCAGCAGGAGGCGCCAGGTGGAGGGCGTGGCCTGCATGACGGTGACGGCGTTGGACTCCAGCGCGGCCTTGAGGAGCGCGCCGTCGGAAGCCGTGTCACGCGAGGCGAGCACCACCTGGGCGCCAGTGGTGAGGGGCAGCAGCAGCTCCAGCACGGCGATGTCGAAGGAGAGCGTGGTGACGGCCAGCAGCACGTCCTGGGCACAGAGGCTGGGGGCCTCCTGCATGGTGCCCAGGAAGTTCACCACCGCGCGGTGCGGGACGCGCACGCCCTTGGGCTTGCCCGTCGAACCCGACGTGTAGATGACGTACGCCACGGCCTCCGGCGAGACGTCCTGCGCCGGGAGCGCGGACTCGGGCTGCGAGGCCGTGTCCTCGATGAGCAGGGGCTTCACGCTCGTGGACGGCAGGGACGCCACCAGGGCCTGCTGCGTGAGGATGGTGGAGAGCTTCGCGTCCTCGACCATGAAGGCCAGACGCTCCGGCGGGAAGCCGGGGTCGAGCGGGACGTAACCCGCACCCGCTTCGAGGATGCCCAACAGGCCCACGACCATGTCCGCGCCGCGATTCGTGAAGAGGCCGACGAGGCTTCCGGCCGCGACGCCCTCCTGCTTCAGCGCGTTCGCCACCTGATGGGCGCGCTGGATCAGCTGCTGGTACGTGAGCGTCACTTCTCCCACGCGCAGGGCCATCGCGTCCGGCGTGGCCTGGGCCTGGGCGGCCACGAGCGTGTGGACGAAGGCCTGACGGTCGAACGGCTTCTCCGTGGCGTTCCAGTCCACCAGCACACGCTGCTTCTCGGCGGCGGGCAAGAGCGGCAGGCGCGAAACGGGCGATTCCGCGTCGGCGACCACGCCCCGCAGCAATTCTTCGTAACATGACATCCAGCGGCGAACCGTGGAGCCATCGAAGAGGTCGGTGTTGTACTGGCACTCCAGCACCACGCGGCCATGGGCCTCGGCCGCGTTGATGAAGAGGTCGAAGTTCTCGTAGTGGCGCGGGTTGCTCGCCAGGGTGCAGGTGAGGCCCTGGAACGCCAGCTGCTCGCCCGTGACGGCCTGGTCCACGTTGAACAGCACGTTGACCAGCGGCAGCCGGCTGGGGTCGCGCGGCAGCGCCAGCTGCTTGAGCAGCGTGCCGAACGTGTACTCCTGGTGCTCGTAGGCATCGAGCATCGTGGTGCGCAGCTGCTTGAGCACCTGCGTGAAGGGCGCCTCCGCGGCGACGTTGCTGCGCAGGGGCAGCGCGTTCACGCAGTGGCCCACCAGGTCCTTCAGGCCGGCCACGGACTGGCCCGCGGCGGGGATGGCCACCACCACGTCCTCCAGCCCCGTCAGCCGGTGCAGCAGCGCCTTGAAGCCCGCCAGCAGCGTGGTGAAGAAGCTGCCACCGTGGCGCGCGCCCACGCGCTTGATCTGCTCCACGAGCGCGGGCTCCAGAACGTAGTCCTCACGCCGGGAGCTGTACGTCTTGGACGGCGGACGGCGCCGGTCCAGCGGCAGCTCCAGCACCGGCAGCGAACCGGAGAACTGCTTCAGCCAATAGCGCTCGTGCTCGGCGTACTCCGGCGTCGTGGCCAGCTGGGCCTGCGCGCGCGCGTAGTCGCTGAACGTGGGCGCGGGCGACAGCGTGTGCGGGGTGCTCCGCGCGTGCGCCGAATAGAATGTCGCCAGGTCGCGCAGCATCACCGCCATGGACCAGCCGTCGCACACGATGTGGTGCGCGGTCAGCGTCAGCAGGTGCTCTTCCGCGGACAGCCGGGTCAGGCGCGGACGCAGCAGCGGCCCGGACTCCAGGGGCAGCGGCGTCTCCACCTCCTGGGCCACGAGCTCACGGACGCGGGCGTCGCGCTCGGAGGGCGGCAGCGCGTCCAGCGCGAGCAGCTCCAGCGGGAAGGGCGTGGTGGCGGCCACGCACAGCGTGAGGCCATCCGCGCTGAACGTGGTGCGCAGCGCTTCGTGCCGCTCGCTCAGGTCCTGGAGCGCGGCGCGCAGGCACTCGACGTTCAGCGGGCCGTGCAGCCGCACGGACATGGACTCGTTGAAGGCGCACGACGCGTCCGGGCCCATCTGCACGCCGGTCCACACCTCGCGCTGGGGCTCGGTGGACGTCGCGGTGAGCAGCAGCGCGGGCCCTGCGAACGGGTCGAAGTCGTCGGGCAGGTCCTGAATCGGGGTCGCGGGGGTCTTCATCGGGTCTCGCTCAGCTTGACGAACTTGCCGGGCACCGTGGGGTGCGGGACGAACCAGGCGGGGTTGCCCTGCGGATCACGCCCCAGGCGAGCGCCGGGGACGGGGGGCTGGTTGGAATCGAAGGCGGCGGGGGCCTGCGTCTGGGCGCGGGCCGTGCCGGGCAGGAAGCCCGCGTCCTGCAGCTCCGTGACGCTGTCCTGGAACGCGGTGATGAGGCGCTGCAGGTCCGCGTCCGAGTGCGCCGTGGTGAAGAAGCACGGGAAGCCATCCCAGATGTGGATGCCCTTGTCGCGCAGCAGGCAGAACAGCAGGTCCGCGTTCGCGGCGTCCGCCGTGACGAACGTCTTCCACAGCGATCCGAAGTGCTTGATGCGCAGCGGGGCGCCCACCTCGTCGAAGAACGCGTTGAGCGTGGTGGCGAGCGTGTCCGCCTTGGCGCTCACGCTGCGCTGAAGCTCCGGGCCCGCGGCCTTCATGTGCTCCAGCGCGGCCTTCGCGGCGGCGAGCGCCAGCGGGTGACGCACGAACGTGCCGGCGAAGTACGTCACGCCCACCGTGGGCACGGAGTCGTCGCCGAACTGCCAGTGGCCGCCGTCCAGCGCGTCCATGAACGGGCGCTTGCCCGCGATGACGCCAATGGGCATGCCGCCGCCCACGACCTTGCCGTAGGTGGCCACGTCCGCCTGCACGCCGAAGAGGGACTGGGCGCCGCCCGGGTGCATGCGGAAGCCGGTGATGACCTCGTCGAAGATGTAGACGGAGCCGGACTTCTGGGTGAGGTCGCGCAGCTGGTGCAGGAACTCGCGCGGCTGGAAGTCCGGGCGGCGGCTCTGCACGGGCTCCACCATGATGGCGGCCAGCGAGTCCGCGCGGGAGCGCAGGATTTCGAGCGACTCCGGCGTGCCGTAGTCCAGCACCAGCACGTCCTGCACCGCGCCCGCCATGATGCCCGGAGCGGCCGGCACGGTGCGCAGGCTCTTGGTGCCGCGCACCAGCACCTCGTCGAAGATGCCGTGGTAGCTGCCGCTGAAGATGGCGATGGTGCTTCGGCCGGTGACGGTGCGGGCGATGCGCATCGCGCCCATCACCGCCTCGGAGCCGGTGTTGCAGAGCGCCGCGCGGTCCGCGCCGGTGAACTCACAGACGAGCTTCGCGACCTCGCCGGCCAGCGGGTGCATGGGCCCCAGCTCGTAGCCGTCGTCCACCTGCTTGTGCACGGCCTGGGTGATGAAGTCCGGCGCGTGGCCGAACAGCACGGACCCGAAGCCGTTGAGCGCGTCCAGGTACTCGTTGCCGTCCATGTCCCAGAGCTTGGAGCCCTTGGAGCGGTTCACGGCGAGCGGGTAGATGAGCTCCTTGAGCAGCGGGCGGAAGCCCGTCACCACGCGCGGATCCGACAGCTGGTTGCGGTTGTCCTGGGCGTAGCGCTTGGAGCCCTGCGTCTTCGCGTTGTAGCGGCGGGTGAAGTCCTCCAGGAACGTCTGCTGGCGGGGCGTGAGCGAGTCCTTCGGCGCCAGGCTGATGCGCGCGATGGCCCCGAAGGCCTTCTTCACGTCGTACTTCACCGGGCCCTTGAGGTCGGCCTCATCCGGCGCGGCGGCCGGAGCGGGAGCGGTGGGCTGGGCGGCCTGCGGCTGCGCGGCGGGGGCCTGCTCGGCCTGAGGCTGCGCGGCGGGAGCCTGGGCGAAGGACTGCGGGACCAGCGCCTGCGCGGGCTGACCGGACAGGAGCGCGAGCTGCTGGGTCATCAGCCAGAGCTGCTGCGCGACGAGCGCCTGGAGCGTCCCGGCGGGCGCGGCCATCGCCTGGGCCTGGAACGCGGCACCGGCGGAGGCGAACTGCGCAGGCGCGCCCTGCGCGGGGAAGGCACCGACAGCAGGCATGGCCTGCGCCGGGAACGCGGCGCCCGCGGAGGGGGCGGCCTGCGGCTGTCCGAGGATGTTCGCGGTCATCTGCGCGGCCGGGGCGGCGGCCACCGGCGCGGGCGCGGTCTCCTGCGGCATGCGGCCGTCGAGGTACGCGGCGAGCTGTCCCAGCGACGCGACCTCTTCCAGCAGCTGCCGGAACGTCACCTTCACGCCGAACTGCTTCTGCACCGCGAGCGCCGCCTGCGTGAGCACCAGCGAGTCGAGCCCCAGCTCCAGGAAGCTCGCGCCCGGATCCGCGTCGGCCAGTTCCAGGCCGCTCAGCTCCTCGAACAGGTTGCGCAGAGTGGGGACAAGACGCTCGGCACGGGGAACGGGGGCGGGACTCACGGCGACTCCGGTGGAG
>NZ_RAWQ01000246.1:0-13847 GCF_003668965.1 Corallococcus sp. AB030 | reverse complement strand
CATCCTCCCGGACTCACGGGGTGGGCAGGCGCGGTGGTGGATGTCTGTGTTTGGCGAAGTGGCAGGCGCTGGAGGCGCGGAGTCCTCCTTCCCGCCCGGGCCAGAAGCGGTAGGGTTGCGCGCCATGAACCGTCTCCGGGAACTGCGCTCGGTCCTGAACCTCACCGTCCTCGTGGCGGGGCTCGGCTACTTCGTGGACCTCTTCGACATCACGCTCTTCGGCGTGGTGCGCGTCGCGTCGCTGAAGGACCTGGGCCTCACGGACCCTTCCGACATCTTCCAGAAGGGGCTGTTCATCTACAACGCGCAGATGGCGGGGATGATGGTGGGCGGCCTCTTCTGGGGCCTGCTCGGGGACAAGCGGGGCCGGCTGTCCGTGATGTTCGGCTCCATCCTCCTGTACTCGGTGGCCAACCTGCTCAACCCCTTCGTCTGGGACGTGAACAGCTACGCCGCGTGCCGCTTCCTCGGAGGACTGGGGCTCGCGGGCGAGCTGGGCGCGGCCATCACGCTGGTCGCCGAGTCCCTGCCCAAGGAGAAGCGCGGCCTGGGCACCACCGTCGTCGCCACGCTGGGCATGCTGGGCATCGTCGTCGCGGCGCTCGTCGGGCAGCACCTGCACTGGAAGGCGGCCTACGTGACGGGCGGCGTGCTGGGCCTGCTGCTCCTCTTCGCGCGCTTCAAGGTGTCCGAGTCCGCCCTCTTCACCCAGAAGGCCGGCCCCGCGAAGGGGAACCCGCTCCTGCTCATCACGGGCGGACGCTTCTCCAAGTATCTGGGCTGCATCCTCGTGGGCGTGCCCATCTACTTCACCACCGGCATCCTCTTCGTCTTCGCCCCGGAGCTGACGGCGGGCCTCAACGTGCAGGGCACGGTGACCGCCGGCGACGCCATCCTCTTCGGCAGCGTGGGCCTGACGCTGGGAGACCTGATGTCCGGCCTGCTGAGCCAGTGGCTCCAGAGCCGCAAGCGCGCCGTGGGCTTCAGCCTGTGCGTCTGGTTCGCGCTGGTGCTCGTGTACGGGCTCATGCCGGGCCTCACCCCGACGCTCATCTACGCGCTGACCTTCCTCATTGGCCTGAGCGTGGGCTACTGGGCGGTGCTCATCACCATGGCGGCCGAGCAGTTCGGCACCAACATCCGCGCCACCGTGGCGACGTCCGTGCCCAACTTCGTGCGCGGCTCCGCGGTGATTGCCGCCACCGCCTTCGGTCAGCTCAAGGGCTCCCTGGGCGTGGCGCACGCGGCGCTGGCCGTGGGCGCGGTGTGCTTCGTCCTGGCGCTCGTCGCCCTGGCGCGGCTGGCGGAGACCTTCCACCGCGACCTGGACTACGTGGAGTCCGTGAGCGACGCGAAAGTGGACGTCCCCACCGGCTCCGGCGCCTGAGTCCTCAGGCGGGCGGCGGCACCCGCAGCCGCCACGCCAGCACGCGGCCGTCCAGCCCCAGCACGAACACCAGCGGCCCGCGCACCACCGGCCGCGTGCGCAGCGGCGTGTCCGCCCGCACGGTGAACGCAGGCGTCCAGCCCGGCGCCTTGAGCGCGACCAGGTTCCCCTCGTGGCCGGACGTGGGCACCAGCAGCAGGTCCTCCAGCCCCACCTGCACCCGGCCCACCAGCGGTGAGGGCAGCACCACCCGCGCCACCTCCCGGCCCTCCGAGGTGGACAGCCCCACCAGTGACGACGGGCCCGCGCCCACCCACAGCGCGCCCAGCGCCCGCGCGGGCGGCCCCGTCACCCCGTCCGAGAAGCGCTGCTCCCAGCGCGTGCTCCCGTTCTTCACCGACAGCGCCAGCACCCGGCCCGGCCGCGTGGCCACGAACACCGTGTCGCGCTCCGAATCCAGCCCCACCACGTCCGTCACCGGCAGCGACCAGCGCGGCACACCGCTCCGGGCGTCCAGCGCCCACAGCCCCGAGCCGAGCGGCACCACCAGCACGTCCGCCACCAGCACCGGCGCCGCCCGGAGCCCCGGGGCCACGGATGGCTGTGGCTCCAAGGATTCCGCCGACGCGGGCGTGGGGGCCTTGGGCGCCGGCTGCTTCCAGCGCTCCTGCCCGGAGTCCACCGCCAGGGCGCGCACCGCGCCATCGGGCGCCACCAGGTAGACGGTGTGTCCCGCGTCGTCCACCACGGGCGGTGTCAGCACGGGCGGCTCGCCTCCCAGGCGCCAGCGCTCCTTGCCGTCCTCGAGCGACAGGCAGGCCACCTCGCCCACCACCGTCCCCACGACGACGCTCTCGCCGGCCAGGGCGGGGGCCACCGCCACCTCGCGGCCCAGCCGGGCGGTCCACACCGGCCGGCCCTCGCGGTCCAGGCGCACCACCGTGCCCGCTTCGTTGCCCAGGAGCACCCCGTCCGAAAGGGCCGTGAGCCCCGTCCGCGAGGACGCATTGCTGGAGTACTGGAAGGCCGGTTCCACCGGCGCCCGCTGGCACGCCATGACGGCCAGCGTCAACATCAGGCAGGTCAGCAGGGGCAGGCGTGGACAGGCGCGGGACGGCATGGTTTGGGGGAGGATGACGCAAGCGAGGAACTTCGACCATGCCCACGATTCGTGAAGACGAAACCCCCAACGCCACCGGCATCCCTTCATCCGCCCGGCGTACGGACATCATCCCGCCCCCCACGCTGGCGGTGACGGAGGAGCTGCTCCACGCGCTCCCCAAGACGGACCTGCACTGCCACCTGGACGGGTCCATGCGGCTGAAGACCATCCTGGAGCTGGCCGAGCAGCAGAAGATCAAGCTCATGGCCGACACCGAGGACGGCCTGGCCAAGGCCATCCACATGGGCCAGGTGTGCAAGAGCCTGGAGGAGTACCTCGTCGCGTTCGACGTGACGCTCTCCGTCCTCCAGACGGCCGAGTCCCTCTACCGCGCCGCCTACGAGCTGGCCGTGGACGCCGCCGCGGAGAACGTGCGCTGGCTGGAGGTGCGCTATTCGCCCGCGCTGCACCTGCAGAAGGGCCTGAAGATGACCACCGTCATCGACTCCGTGCTGGAGGGCCTGCGCGCCGCGAAGAAGGAGACGGGCATCAAGTGCGCCGTCATCGTCTGCGGCATCCGCCACATCAACCCGCAGACGTCCATGCGCCTGGCGGAGCTGTCCGTGGCGTACAAGAACCGCGGCGTCGTGGGCTTCGACCTGGCGGGCGCGGAGGCCAGCTTCCCCGCCAAGGACCACCTGGACGCCTTCCGCCTCATCCTCAAGAACAACGTCAACTGCACCGCGCACGCGGGTGAGGCCTTCGGTCCGGAGTCCATCTCCCAGGCCATCCACTCGCTGGGCGCGCACCGCATCGGCCACGGCACCCGGCTGCGCGAGGACGGGGACCTGCTCAACTACGTCAACGACCACCGCATCCCCATGGAGGTCTGCCCGTCCTCCAACGTCCAGACGGGCGCGGTGTCCTCGCTGGAGTCCCACCCGCTCAAGTTCTATTTCGACTACGGCCTGCGGGTGACCATCAACACGGACAACCGCCTCATCACCGACACCACCGTGACGAAGGAGCTGTGGCTGGCCCACCGCGAGCTGGGCCTGTCGCTGGAGGACCTCACCACCATCATCGTGTCCGGCTTCAAGAGCTCCTTCCTGCCGTTCCGGGAGAAGCAGGACATGCTGCGGCAGGTGAACCAGGAGATCGCCACCACGCTGGCCGCCTTCGAGAAGCGCCCCGTCGCGGCCATGCGCCAGCCGGCCTGAGCCCCACGTCATGGACGAGACCCACGACATCCCGCCCGCGCCGGACTTCAACCCCTCGCGCGCGAAGGCCGCCCAGGACCTGTCCGTCCCCGCCATCCTGATGCTGGTGATGGCGGGCCTCACCTTCCTGTACTTGCTGGTGAGCATGGTGACGCCGACGAGCTCGGCGCAGCTGGAGAACTTCTTCGACAACCCGGACATGCCCCAGCAGTGGAAGGACATCGTCACGTGGATGCTGTCGCCCATGGGACGCGTCGTGACCACCGCGCCCGGGCTGGTGCTCAACGGGCTGGTGGCCTTCGGCGGCTGGAAGATGAAGAACCTGCAGAGCTACGGCTGGGCCATGACGGCCGCCATCCTCTGCTGCATCCCGTGCTGCGGCCCGTGCTCCTGCCTGTCGCTCGTGCCGGGCATCTGGTCGCTCATCGTGCTCAACCGGCCGGACGTGAAGGCCGCGTTCCACTGAAGCGAAAAGCAAAGCGGGCGCCCCGGACGTGATTCCGGGAGCGCCCGCTGCTGGAAGGCACCTGGCTGACGGTCAGGTGACCTTCATCCCCTTGGGGATGACGACGACGCCGCCGGACGTGACGTGGAAGCGGCGCTTGTCCTCCACCGGGTCGTAGCCAATGGTCATCCCGGGCGGAATCTCCACGTTCTTGTCGATGATGGCCCGCTTGATGCGGCAGCGGCGTCCGATGGTGACGTTCTCGAAGAGGATGGAGTCCTCCACCTCCGAATACGAGTTCACCCGCACCTTCGGCGACAGCACGGAGCGGTGCACGTGGCCGCCGGAGATGATGCAGCCCTCCGCCACCAGAGAATCCGTGGCGGTGCCCACGCGCTTGTTCTCCCGGTCCGCGAAGACGAACTTCGCCGGCGGGTAGTTGTTGGGCTGCGTGTGGATGGGCCAGCGGTCGTTGTACAGGTTGAAGGTCGGGTCCACCTCCACCAGGTCCATGTTGGACTGGTAGTACACGTCGATGTTCCCCACGTCCCGCCAGTAGCCGCGCTCCTTGTCCTCCTGGCCGGCCACCGTGTTCTGGGCGAAGTCGTACACGTACACGGGCTCGTGCTTGTACAGCTGGCTGATGATGGACTTGCCGAAGTCGTGCGCGCTCTTCTCGTCCGCCGCGTCGCGCACCACCTGCTTCACCAGCGTGTCCGTGGTGAAGAGGTAGTTGCCCATGGAGGCCAGGCACATCTTCGGGTTGCCCGGCATGGGCGGCGGGTTCTTGGGCTTCTCCAGGAACTGGAGCATCCGCCCGTCCGGCCCCACGTCGATGATGCCGAACTCGTGCCCCTGCTCGATGGGCACCGGGATCGCGGCCACCGTGCACGCCGCCTTCCGCTCGATGTGGAAGTCCAGCATCTTGCGCGTGTCCATCCGGTACACGTGGTCCGCGCCGAAGACGAAGATGTGGTCCGGCTCCTCGTCCGTGATGATGTTGAGGTTCTGGTAGATGGCGTCCGCGCTGCCCTTGTACCAGTCCACGCCGGTGCGCATCTGCGCGGGCACCGCCTCCACGTAGTGACCCAGGAACGCCGTCATGCGCCACGCGCGCGACAGGTGGTTGTTGAGCGAGTCGCTCTTGTACTGGGTCAGCACCTTCATCCGGTACACGCCGGAGTTGGCGAAGTTCGACAGGACGAAGTCGATGATGCGGTAGCGCCCACCGAACGGAACCGCGGGCTTCGCGCGCTCCCGGGTCAGGGGCTCCAGGCGCGTGCCAGCGCCTCCCGCAAGAATCATGGCCAGCAGCTTTGACATAGGTGCCGGCCACGTTAGCCCCCGGCCGCTGGCCCACAATGGCCGTGCGGCCGGTGCAAGCTTTTCCGTTGAGTGCCCAACCGGGCGGGGCGGATGGGAGGAAAGCGACCTCTCGGTTTCGCGGCATGTAGGAGGAGGGGCGCAACCCCGTACGTCCTCTTGGCTTGCGTGGCTTCCCCGGACCTTGCGTGCTAGCGTGGCCAGGCGATGTCTGGCGACCAAACGCGAGTCACCAAGATCTCCAGCCTCACCCCGGGACCCGAGCGCGGCGCTGAGTGCTGCCTCGTGCAGATCCACGGCCCTGAGCTGGGCAAGAAGTACGTGCTGGAAGAGACCGAGTTCACCATCGGTCGCGACCAGCACAACCACATCGTGGTGGACCTGGACAACGTGTCCCGCCGCCACGCGCGCATCTGGGGCCGGCAGGGGAAGATGTTCGTGGAGGACCTCCAGTCCACCAACGGCACCTACCTCAACGACCGGGAAGTGCTCCAGGCGCAGCCGTTGCGCAGCGGGGACCTGGTGAAGGTGGGAGGCTCCATCTTCAAGTTCCTCGACGGCGACAACATCGAGACCCAGTACCACGAGACCATCTACACGCTGACCATCGCGGACGGTCTCACCGGCATCAACAACAAGCGCTACTTCCTGGAGTACCTGGAGCGGGAGATGGGCCGCTCGCACCGGTACCAGCGCACGCTGTCGATGTTCATGTTCGACATCGACCACTTCAAGCAGATCAACGACGTGCACGGTCACCTGGCCGGCGACTACGTGCTGCGGGAGCTGGCGCAGTCCATCAAGAAGCTCGTCCGGCGCGAGCAGTGCTTCGCGCGCTACGGCGGCGAGGAGTTCGCCGTGGTGATGCCGGAGGACGGTCCGGACAAGGCGCGCCTGTTCGCGGAGAAGATCCGCAAGCTGGTGGAGGACAAGCGCTTCGTCTTCGAGGACAAGGAAATCCCCGTCACCATCTCCCTGGGCGTGGCGGAAGTCGCCTCGGAGATGTCGGAGCCGTCCCAGTTCATCAAGGTGGCGGACGCGAACCTCTACAAGGCCAAGAAGTCCGGCCGTAACCGCGTGGTGGGCTGAAGGCCATGGCGGACGAAGGCTCAGGCCCGTCCTTCCTGGCCCGGCTCATCCTCGTCCTGTTGGGAGTGGCCTTCCTGGGCGCCGCCTGGGTGTGGCACCAGAAGGACAAGGACCCGAACGCCGCCCGGCTCGTGGAGCGCGTGAGCGGCGGCCGGGTGCACGGCGGCGCGGCGAACCCGTAGGGCCCGCCGCGCTTTCTTCCTGGAACGTCAGGTGCCTTCGCGCGACTCGGCCAGCCGGCCGCGGGTGCCGGGCAGGCTGCCGGGCGGCATCTTCCCGTAGAGGTACTGGACGGTGTCCAGCAGCGTCTCGTGGACGTCGCGCGCCTTGAAGCCCAGCTCGCGCTCGGCCTTGGCGGGCTCCAGGTAGAAGAAGTGCTCGCCAATCTCGACCTCCTGCGGGTCGAGCTTGGACACGGTGCCTCGCAGCTTCGCGAACTGCTCCAGCAGCTTGCCGCCCCAGATGTTCACCTCGCGCGGCAGCTTCATGCGCGGGGCGGGCACGCCGGTGAGGCGCTGGAGCCGGTCGAAGAAGTCCGGCATGGCCATGTTCACGCCCATCAGGTGGCGGCCGTACACCTCGCCCCGGGTGAGCGCCTGCACGAAGGCGTCCGCCGCGTCGCGCGCGTCCACGAAGGAGATGCCGCCGCCGGGCATGGCCGGAATCTCCCGGTTGAGGAACTTCACCACCGTCCAGGTGGAGGACAGGCGGTCATCCCCGGGCCCCATCAGCAGGCTGGGGTTGAGCACCACCAGCGGGACGGAGTGCTTGCGGCAGTACTCCAGCGCCAGCTTCTCTTCGTAAATCTTGGACAGGTAGTAGGGCCAGTTGGCGACGGTGGTGATGGGGTAGTCGTCGTCCTCCGTGCCCACGCGGTCATCCTTCGACACCGCGATGGTGCCGGAGGTGGAGCCCAGGATGACGCGCTGGATGCCTGCTTCGCGCACGTCGCGTAGCAGCTCGCGCGTGCAGTCCACGTGCAGCTCGTACATCCGCCGCGCGTCCTTGCTCTGGAAGGAGACGAGCCCCGCCAGGTGGTAGACGGCGTCCACGCCCTCCAGCGCGCGGCGCACGGCGTCCCGGTCCTTGAGGTCGCCCTGCTGGACTTCGGTCTTCGCGAACGCGGGGCCTGACGGCTTCGAGCGCGCGATGAGGCGCACGTCGTGGCCCGCGGCAACCAGCTTGGGCACCAGGTGCGTGCCCAGGAATCCCGTGCCTCCGGTGACGAGCAGCTTCACGCGTCCTTCCCTTCCGGCAGGGCCCGGGCGGGCGGGGTGAAGTCCCGGTCCGCGCCCACCTGCTCCAGGTCCAGCACCTTGCCCGCCCTCAGCGAGCGCACCGCTTCCTCCGCGATGTGCGTCACGTAGCGGTAGCCCTCCGAGCGCGCCATGCCCTGCGCCCGGGCCTTCAGCGACGCGTACTCCAGCGCCGGGCCCACGTGCACCTCCAGCTCCTTCGTCTTCGGGAACATGGAGCCCTTGGGCAGCGCTTCGTACGCGCCGTGGATGTACAGCGGCAGCACGTCCACCCCGTAGGTGAGCGACAGGTAGCCCAGCGTCGGCTTGAACTCCATCAGCTCGCCCGTCTTGGAGCGCGTGCCCTCCGGGAAGATGAGGACGTTGAAGCCCTGCCGCAGCGCCTCGCCCGCCACGCGCAGCGACTCACGCAGGCTGCCCTGCCGGTCGATGGGGATGAGGTGGGTGAAGTTCTCGAACCACGCGCGCTTGAGCGGCGTGTCGAAGAAGTAGTCGCGCGCGGCCAGCGACACCAGCCGCTCGCCCTGGCCGCCCAGCACCACGCGCACCAGGCCCGCGTCCAGGTGGCTGGCGTGGTTGGCGATGACGAGGAAGTTGCGGTTCTGCGGGATGAACGTCTTGCCCGTCACCTTCACGTCGAAGACGCCGCCGTAGAGCACCTTCTGCCCGAAGGACAAGAGCTGCCGGCCCAGCGCGGACACCGACTCCGGCACCGGAATCTCCGCTTCCTCCGCGCGCTCGGCTTCCTTCTTGATGTCGCGCGCCCGCGTCTCCTGCGAGGGCCGGCGTCCGGAGGCCACCACCAGCTTGCGCAGGTCCTCCACCGTCTGCACCTGCGTCAGGTCTTCAATGGCGGGCAGCGGCACGCCCGCGCCCTCCAGCGCCACGGACATCTCCGTGAGCATCAGCGAGTCGAAGCCCAGGTCGCCAATGAGCTGCGAGTCCGGCCGCACGTCCGACGCCGGGCGGTGGCATACCTCCGCGATGAGCGGGAAGAGCCAGTCCGACACGCCGCCGGTGGTGGGCGCTGCCTGCGCCTTCTCCTTCACGCGGCCCGCGCTGGCGGCCACGCGGTCCAGCCGCTGCAGTTCCTCCACCACGCGCTTGCGCTTCACCTTGCGGGTGGACGTGCGCGGCAGCTCGCCGTCCCAGAAGCGCAGCACCTTCACGCGCCGGTAGAAGGGCATGCCCGCGCTCACCTTGCGGAAGTGCTCCTCCAGCTCGTGGCGGACCTCTTCACGCGGGCGGTCCTTGAAGTCCGGCACGCACAGGCACGCCACCTTCTCGCCGCCGGCGTCATCCGGCAGGCCGACGATGGACATCTCCTTGATGTGCTCGTGCTCCTGGTACAGCTCCTCCAGCTCGTCCGGGTAGACGTTCTTGCCGTTGGCGTCGACGATGACGTCCTTGGCGCGGCCCATGAGGTACAGGCGGCCCTCGTCGTCCATGCGGCCCAGGTCGCCGGTGTGCAGCCAGCCTTCCTTCACCACGGCCTCGGTGGCCTCGCGGTCCCCGAAGTAGCCCGCCATCACGTTCGGGCCCTTGGCCAGCACCTCGCCAATGCCGTCGTTGTCCGGGTTCTGAATCTTGAACTCGATGCCCGGCAGCGCCTTGCCCACCGTGCCCTTCACGCGCTTGTTGGTGGCCTCGGACACCGCCAGCACCGGCGCGGCCTCCGTGAGGCCGTAGCCCTCGCGCATGGTGAAGCCCAGCTCGTGGAAGGCCTGGTGCACTTCTTCCGACAGCGCGGAGCCGCCGGACACCAGGACCTTCACCCGTCCGCCGAACTTGCGGTGCACCGGCCAGAACAGCAGCTTGCCCAGGTTGAGCGAGCTGCGGTTGCGCAGCTCCCCGTTGGCCGCCATCAGCGCCTTGAGCGCCTGCTCCACCAGCGGCGGGCGCGCGGCCATCTCCTGCGTAATCTTGCGGTGCAAGAGCTGCCAGAGCGCGGGCACGCCAATCATCGCCGTCACGCGGCCCGTCTCGAAGACGTCGCCCAGCCGGTCCGACGTGAGCTCGTCGATGTACGTGATTTCCGCGCCGCGCATGAACGGCGTGAGGAAGCCGGCGGAGAACTCGAAGGTGTGGTGCAGGGGCAGCACGGACAGCACGCCGTCACCCACGCCCACGTCGAACGCGCCCGCCAGTTTCGCCACCAGCGCCGCGAAGTTGCGGTGCGTGAGCATCACGCCCTTGGGCGTGCCGGTGGTGCCGGAGGTGAAGATGACGCTCGCCACGTCGTCCGCGGCGGCGGACTTCCTCACCGGGCCAATGCGGTCCGGGAACGCCGGGTCACCCGTCATGGCCTCCGCGAGGCTGGCCACGCCCACGCCCTCACCCAGCGCGGTGAAGAGGCCGGGGAAGTCCTCCGCGGTCTGCTCGGACACGAGGCACTGCTTCGCCGCCGCGCGCTTCGCGATGTTGACCACCTCCGCTTCGGTGAGCGAGGGGTCCACCGGCACGGCGGTGCCGCCAGCGCGCAGGATGCCGAAGTAGCTGATGGCCCACTCCGGCCGGTTCTCCGACACCAGGAGGACGCGGTCGCCGCGCTTGATGCCCTGGGCCATCAGGTAGCTGCCCACGCGGGCCGCGTAGCGGTGCACCTCGCCGAAGGTGAAGCGCTCTTCCTTCTCTCCCGCTGCCATGCGGAACGCCACCCGGTGGCGGTACGCGTGCACGGTGGCTTCGAAGAGCTCCAGCAGGTCGCGGTGCGCGGGGATGGCGGTGCGCTTCTCGCGCTCCTCGTCCAGGCCCGGGAACACCCACTTCTCCAAGCCGGGCAGGTGCGTGCCCAGGAAGTACTCGCGCCAGTCGATGCGGTCCGGCGCCCAGTCAATCTTCGCGCGGTCCGCCGGCACCATGCGCTCGTAGACGGAGCGCGTGTTGTCGCAGCGGAAGACGTAGCGGTTCTCCCAGAGGAAGGGGAGGAACAGTTCGATGAGGCCGCCGAGGCTGCCCGCCTGGGATTCCACCTCGTCCAGCGCGACGCGGGCCTTGTCCATCATCGCCTGCACGCGGGGCGCGCCCCACGCGGGCCGCACCTCGTCCATGGCCTTCTTCAGCAGCTTCGCGCCCTTCGCCAGCATGGGCGCGCTGAGCAGCTGGAACTCCTGCTTGCTCACGGGCTGCGGCTCGATGCGCGAGCGCAGCGAGTTGACCAGCGAGTTGCCCGTCTCACGGTTGCGGTAGTAGCGGCGGCGGTACAGACCCACCAGCTCCACGGAGCGGCTGGCGAGGAACGGGTTCACGTCACCGGACGCCAGGTTGTAGACGCGGCGCTCCTCCACCTGCATCGCGTGCGCGGTGATGCCCAGCGTGGCGCCGGCCACCTGGTCCACCGGGATGATGTCCAGGATGGCGTGGTCACCCGCGGGGATGCCGCGCTGGCCCTTGATGCCCGCGTACGCCAGCGGCGCGGACGTGGTGAAGCCTTCGTTCCAGCCGGGGAAGGGGAAGTGCGCCGCGCTCTCCACGATGGAGGGGCGCACGATGGAGTAGCGAAGCCCCGGCGTCCCCGCCATCACCTGTTCGCCCAGGTGCTTGGCGTACGTGTACGTGTTGGGCCAGCCCCAGTGCTGCGCGCGCTCCATGCCCGCGCGGACCAGCTCGCCGGACAGCCACAGCTTGCGCTCGCGGCCCACGGCCAGGCGCAGCGTCTTTTCGTCGGTGGCGTCGCGGCCCTCCTCCTCCAGGCGGTCCAGCGCCTTCTGCCGGAAGAGGGAGGTGAGCGCCTTGTCATCCGCCTGTTCGCGCAGGCGGGCCACGATTTTGTCCGCGTCCGACAGCTCCTGCTCCAGGCTGAAGTCGCGCCCGTCCATCTCCCCCTGCTTGGGGAAGTAGTTCAGCACCTGCTCGTCCTCGAACACGAGCCCGCTGCGGTTGCCCACGACGAACGCGGTGGACATGTGGATGAGCGGCACGGACCAGCGCAGCGCCAGCGCCACCGCGTTCTTCACGCCGTGGGTGTTGACGTTGAGGCCCACCTCCAGGGACGGATTGAAGGAGACCAGGCCCGCGCAGTTGACGATGGCGTGCACCTGTCCGGTGAGCGCGTCGACCTGCGCCTCCTCCAGGCCCACGAAGGGGTCGGTGATGTCGCCATCCAGGATGGTGCACTTCTTCTGGATGAACGCCATGGCGCCTTCGTCGCCCAGGCGGTCGCGCAGCGGCTGGAAGGGCTCGCTGGGCGCCACCTTGTCGAAGAAGCGGCGCTCCGCGGACGCGGCGCTGCCCTTGCGCACGATGACGTAGACCCGGTCCAGCACGTCGCCGTAGTGGGCCAGCAACATCGACAGCGTCACCTTGCCCACGAAGCCGGTGGTGCCGACGAAGACGATGCGCTTGCCGGTGAAGACCTCGGTGACGTTCAGCTCGGAGGGCGTGGCCATGTCCGTGTGCGACCCTTTCACTTCACGTCCACCATCACCGTGGGCGCGATGCGCAGCAGGCTGATGGACGCGGAGCGCCCCATGAAGCCGCGCGCCTCTTCAATCGCCTCGGAGAGGGTGTCGGTGCGATCCCAGCCGAGCAGGGCCGGGACGTGGTTGTTCTCCGCGCCCGCGACGATGACCTTGCCTACGTGCTGGCGGCCATTCTCGCCCCAGTACCACATGTAGAAGGGGTGCACGCCGTGGTAGGCGTTGCCCTTGCGGTACAGGTGCACGTAGCTGGGGTTCTCCGCGAACTCCTTCTCGTACTTGTGCTCCAGCTTCATGGAGTCCCGCGTCTCCGGCAGCAGCCGGTGGAAGAACTCGATGTAGCTGGGGTGCTGCACGGGGTCGAACTCGTCGTAGGCCGGGTGCAGGAGGATGAGCACGCCCCCCTTCTTCACCAGCGGCACGCCCCGGTTGAGGTTGTAGAAGTACCCCAGCCCCATCACCTGCACGAGCAGCGGGTTGAGGACGGAGTTGACGCTGTAGGGGCTGACGAACGGGATGGGGAAGATGACGATGTCGCTCTGCCCCTCCACCGGCACCACGTACTGCTTCCAGCTCTGCTCCAGCGTCTTCTGGTGCGTGGGCTCCGTGGCCCCCGCGAACACGCCCGTCACGTCATAGGGCGCGGGGATGGCGTTGAGCACCTTGCGCGCCGCCGCGCGGGGCAGCTTGGACAGCGTGAAGCGCAGGGCCTGGAACTTCAGCCGGTCCGCTTCCGTGTAGTCCTCTTCCTTCTTCGCCAGGAAGTCCGTGGGCGCGCCGAACATGCGGTTGTTCAGCGTGGTCTCGATGTGGAAGACCTTCAGCGTCTGGTCGATGACCGTGCCGATGCGCGAGTTCTTCGTGTAGAGCGCGCTCGCCTTCGGCTCCATGTAGCTGTCGGAGTCGCGGATGGTCTTCGGGTTGTGGTGGTGCCGGAGCGACGCGTAGTTCGTCACGCCCGTGCCCATGGACTTGTGCCCGCCGTTCATGGGCACGAAGTTGATGTTCACGTAGACGATGAGGTCGCTCTCCGCCACGCGGCGGTTCACCGCCACCACTTCATTGTGGCTGGTGCGCTCCAGCTCCGTGATGCCGTCCGGGTCTTCCGCGTCGTGGTTGTAGTAGCGGTCCGGGTAGTAGGCGTCGAAGATCTTCTCGCCCACCATGCGCTTCATCTCGCCTTCGGTCATCCGGCGGTGCAGCGCGTTGGCGATGACCAGGTGCACGTCATCCACGCCACTGTCCGCGCACAGCTCCAGCACCACCTCCAGGATGGACTGGCGCACGTCCGGCGTGACCATGGGCGGCAGCGGGACGCTGATGTCGTCGATGACGCACGTCAGCCGCATGCCGGGCTTGAGCAGCGCGTGCAGCGGGTCCATGCCCTCCGGGTGGTTGATGGCCCAGCGGATGGCGGCCTTCACGTTGGGCACGCCCTCCAGCGGGGGGCGGGGGAAGATGACCCGGGTGCCCACGGGCAGGTCTTCCTGGAGGAAGCCCTCACCGTAGAAGAGCGCCCGGGGGGGGCTGCCCTTCTCCGTGATGACCACCTGGCTTTCCTCGTCGTACAGCTTCTGGAGCGTCTTGAGCGGGCGCATGGATGAAGG
>NZ_RAWQ01000245.1:0-14111 GCF_003668965.1 Corallococcus sp. AB030 | reverse complement strand
GGAACAACATGAACGCCCCGCCCTTCTCCCCTCCTCCCTTCCCGGACACCGGCAACGCCGTGCGGGCCGCGAACGCCATCCGTGAGGGCGTCCTCGCGGAGGTGCGCAAGGCCGTGGTCGGGCAGGACGAACCGCTGGAGCTGATGCTCTGCGGGCTCGTGGCCGGCGGACACATCCTGCTGGAGGGCGTGCCCGGCGTGGCCAAGACGCTGATGGCCAAGGCGCTGTCGCGCAGCGTGGGCGCGGACTTCAAGCGCATCCAGTTCACGCCGGACCTGATGCCCGCGGACATCCTGGGCACCAGCGTCTTCGACCTGAAGTCGCAGGCCTTCGTGCTCGCTCGAGGCCCCATCTTCACGGACCTGCTGCTGGCGGACGAAATCAACCGCGCTCCCGCGAAGACGCAGTCCGCGCTGCTGGAGGCCATGCAGGAGCGCGCCGTGTCGCTGGAGGGCAAGAACCTCCAGCTGTCGCCCATGTTCACGGTGTTCGCCACGCAGAACCCGGTGGAGTCCGAGGGCACGTACCCGCTCCCCGAGGCACAGCTGGACCGCTTCCTCCTGAAGATCGACGTGGGCTACCCCGCGCCGGAGGAGGAGGACGCCATCCTCGAGTCCGTGCACCGGGGCTTCGACGCGGGCGACCTGGCGCGCGCGGGCGTGAACGCGGCGGTGACGAAGGACGACCTGCTCCAGGCGCGCTCGGCGCTCAGCACGGTGAACGTGGAGCCGCCGGTCCTCGGGTACATCCGCAAGGTGGTGGCGGCGACGCGGAGCTCGCCCAACATCCGTCTGGGCGCGGGACCGCGCGCGGGCGTGCACCTGCTGCTCGCGTCGAAGGCGCTGGCGGTGCTGCGGGGCCGCGACTTCGTCACGCCGGACGACGTGCGCTTCCTGGTGGGCCCGGTGCTGCGTCACCGGCTGCTCCTCTCGCCGGACGCGGAGCTGGACGGGGCCACGCCCGCGGACGTGCTGCGCGAAGTGGTCCAGGGCGTCGAGGTCCCCCGGTGATTCCCTCCGAGCGCCTGTGGGGGCTGCTTGCCCTGCTAGCGCTGCCCATGGCGCTGGCGGGCTTCTTCCCTGGCCTGGGCGGCGCGGTGCTGGCGCTGGACGCGCTGGCCGTGGCGCTGGCCGCGTTCGACTTCCTCCAGGCCCGCCGCGTGCGGCTGGAGGTGGAGCGCCTGTTGCCGGAGCGCCTCAACGTGGGCGTGGCCAATCGCGTCGAGCTGCGCCTGGTGCACCGGGGCGGAGGCACGGTGGAGGTGCGCGTGAAGGACGACGCGCCGCCGTCGTTCACCGTGGAGCCCTCGGAGGCGACGCTGCGCCTCACGCCGGACAGCCAGACACAGTGGGTGTACCGGGCCACGCCCGCGAAGCGAGGCAAGTTCAGCTTCGGCGCCGTGCACGTGCGCGTTCGCGGTCCGCTGGGGCTCGTCTCGCACGAGCGCACCTTCCCGGCGGAGCGCTCGGTGTCGGTGTACCCGGACCTGCGAGGAGCCCGCAGGCTGCTGTTGTCCGGCGCGGCGCTGGACCTGGTGAACCTGGGTCTGCGGCAGCTGCGGCGTGACGGCCAGGGCAGCGAGTTCGCGCGCCTGCGCGACTACGCCCAGGGCGACAGCGTGCGCGACGTGGACTGGAAGGCCACCGCGCGCCGGGGCAAGCCGGTGACGCGGGTGCTGGAGTCGGAGCGCTCGCAGGCGTTGATCATCTGCGTGGACGCAGGGCGCTCCA
Source organism: Corallococcus sp. AB030 (assembly GCF_003668965.1). Taxonomy (NCBI): domain Bacteria; kingdom Pseudomonadati; phylum Myxococcota; class Myxococcia; order Myxococcales; family Myxococcaceae; genus Corallococcus; species Corallococcus sp. AB030. Next base: position 12,381 of record NZ_RAWQ01000245.1, on the reverse strand, counting down.
TGGCGGCCCAGGTGGACGGCCTCACCAAGTTGGATCACGCGGTGAACGCGGCGCTGTTCCTCGCCTTCGTGGCCATCCGCAACGGGGACCGAGTGGGCCTGGCCCTCTTCGCGGACGGGGTGAAGGCCTACCTGCCGCCCGCGGCGGGCCGGGGCCAGTACCGCAAGCTGGTGGACACGCTCTACTCCACGACGCCCAGCCTCACGTACGTGGACTACCTGGCGCTCTTCAAGGAACTGAACGTGCGCCTCAATCGGCGCAGCCTGCTGTGCGTCTTCACGGACTTCCTCGACGAGGAGCAGGCAGGAACGCTGGTGGCCCCGCTGCACCGGCTGGCCCGCCGCCACGTCCCGCTGTGCCTGTCCGTGAAGGACACCGCGTTGCAGAAGCTGCTGCGCACGCCGCCGTCAGGACCGGAGGAAGCGTTCCAGCACGCGGTGGCGTCGGAGCTGCTCACGGACCGCGAGGTGCTCAAGGCGCGCGTGAGCAAGGGCGGCGTGCAGATGCTGGACGTCGCACCGGATGAACTGAGCCTCGCGGCCGTGAATCGGTATCTCGACATCAAGGCGCGCGGCGTCCTGTAGGGGGGCCACATGATCCGGACGGCATTCCAGACGGCGGACTTCACGGCGGTCCCCGTCGACGACAACGACACGCACGTCCTGCAACCACTCCTCGACCGCTGCGAGGACTACCACCAGATCGCCTACGGCCGTCCCGCGCTCCCGGATCAAGCCCGGAACATCCCCAGCGGACGGCCTCCCACGCTCGCCCCCGGCCAGGGTCACCTCTTCGCGCTTCGCGACGCGCAGAGCGGCCTCGCGGGGATGCTCGAAGCGCTGCGCGACTTTCCGGCACCGGGTGAGTGGTACATCGGCCTGCTGCTCCTCGCGCCGGAGGCCCGGGGCCACGGCCGGGGTGAGGCCGTGCTGAGCGCCTACGCGGACTACGTGCGCGCGAACGGCGGACGGCTGCTGCGAGTGGCGGTGGTGGAGCACAACGACACCGGGCGCCGCTTCTGGACGCGCGTGGGCTTCCAACCAGAGCAGTGGGTGGGCCCCATCCAGCAGGGCCTCCGGATGAACCGGGTCCTGAAGATGACGAAGGCCCTCGGCTAGGCCTCGGGTCCCTCACGCAGCCAGCCCACGAAGCGCGTGTCGGGCACGTCGCCGCGCACGCGGTGCAGACCCCGCTTGAACAGGGCATAGACGCGGAAGAATCGCTCCAGGCCCACGCGCTCGGCGGGCGTCATCGGATGCGTCCCGCACACCACCTTCGGGTCGCCCTTCCCCGCGTCAATGAAGCCCAGCACGGCCACCACCGGCATGCGCACGCGCTGACCCTGCGACAGCCGAGGCCCCAGCACCACCGCGTCCAGCGGGTCTCCATCATCCGACAGCAGGCCCGGGATGGATCCGTAGTTATACGGACACGGCAGCGGCGACACGAAGTCCACGGAGCCATCCGCGCGCCGCTTCACCATGGAGAAGCGCGGACACTCAATCAGCACCTCCGGCTCACGCGGCAGCGGAGGCACGGACAGGTCCGGCCCACTCATCCCGCCAGCTCCGCCGTCGTACGCGCATCCCCGCGCCGGCCGCGCATCCAGTCCGAAAGCAGGTACGCGTAGACGCCCGCCCCCACCGTGAGCGCGAAGCCGACCTTGAAGGCCACCGACAGCTTCGGAGGATGAATCTGCGACACGGTGCCTTCGATGAAGCCCGCGAGCACGAACAGCACCAGCGTGCCGAACAACATCTTCACCGCGGTCACCGCCTCCTTGCGCAGCGCCTGCCCGCGAGACAACCCACCCGGGGCCACCATGCCCCGCGCGATGACGAGCCCCGCCGCGCCCGCGATGCAGATGGCCGAAATCTCCGGGATGCCGTGCGGGAGGATCCACGCCCAGAACCACCCCGCCATCCCCTTCGCCGCGTACACCTGCGCGAGCGCCCCCAGGAACAGGCCGTTGACGAACAGCATCACCGCCGTGCCCAGCCCCAGCGTGACGCCCAGCGCGAACGCCAGGAAGGCCACCTGGATGTTGTGCGTGAAGAGGAACGTCGTGAACTGGGCCTGCTCCTCCACGGTCATGCCCTTGCCCGCGGCCTCGTCCGCGGCGCGCTTCACGGGGTCCAGGCTCATGTGCTGCCCGGGCACCAGGTAGTGCCCGGCGTCCGGATCCACCACCATGCCCACGTAGCCGAAGCCCGCGCCCGCCAGGAACAACAGCACCGACGCCACGTACATGCGCCACTCATGACGCAGGAGCGCCGGGAAACCGCGCGCCACGAAGGCCCACACGTCCGCGAACCGGGGCCGGCGGCCCGGATACGTCAGCGCGTACGCGCGGCCCACCAGGTCGTTGAGGTACGCGCTCACATCCGCGGAGCCGCTGCGCGCGCGCACCCACAACAGGTCGCTGGAGACGGCGCGGTACAGCTTCCCCAACGAGCGGGCCTCGTCCAGGCTCAGCTTGCGCAGCCCCTCGCCCTCGGACTTGTCCAGCAGCGACTCCAGTTGCTGCCAGCGCGGGCGCCGCGTCTCGATGAACTCCGCCATCTCCATGGGCCCACTCTAACCGAGCCCCGGAAACGGCGAGGCGCCGGCCGCCCTCCCCGTGTCGAGGGAGGACTCCGGCGCCCCGGTGCTTCAGGACCACGGAAGCGCTACTTGACCAGCTTCTCCAGCGGCTTCGCCTCGGTGGAGGCCTGGGCCTCCGTCCACTCGACAACGGGCGTCTGCCAAGCCATGCCCGTCTCCGCCGGGTCCGTGTCCAGCTTCTCGAAGTCGAAGCCGTCACCGCCGAAGTACAGGTACTCGACCGTGGCGACCGTGTACTCCTTCTTCGGATCCAGCGCCTTGCCCTGAGCGTCCTTGAACTTGCCCTTGCCCGCCGCGGTGAAGCCGGCCACGAGCGCGTCCGGGTTCGCCAACTGCTTGGCCAGGTCCTCGCCCTTGAGCTTCACGGTGAGCAGCGAGTTCTCGAACGGCATCGCCGAGTACACGCTGCCCAGCGTCACTTCACCCTTGGCCAGGCCATTGCGGATGCCGCCCTTGTTGAGGATGGCCCCGTCGGTGTTGAGCTGCGTGCGCACCGCGCCCGCCACCCACTTCGCCATCAGCGGCGAGTCCTGCGGGATGCCCGTCTTGGTGAAGCCGATCTTCCGGCCCAGCGCCTGGTCCACCTTCGTCTGCCACTCCGCGATGCGCTTCGCCGTCTCCGCGTCCGGCGTGCCGCCCGCGACCTCGACGACCTTCGTGTCCACGCCGGTCAGCTTCTGGCCCGCCGGCTTCGCCGGGTCGAACTTCAGCTGCGCGCGCAGGTACGAATCAAAGCCGCGACCCAGCGACGCGTACGTGGTGTCACCCTCGGTCTTCACGCCCGGGGCGTCCGCGCCGCAGCGGCCACCGGCCACCAGCGACACCTTCCAGTCCGCGTGCTTCGCCAGCACCGGCTGCAGGTCCGTGGGGCACTGGTCCGCCACCACCACGACGACGTCCGCGCCCGCCTTGCGAGCCTCGGGGATGGCCGTGCTCAGCGCGTCCTCGTTGGGGGTGACCTCCAGGCCCTCGGCGCGGCCGGACATCGCCGTGCGCACGGTCTTCTGGGAGGTGAGGCCCACCACCGCAATCTTCAGGCCCCGCCGCTCGTAGACCTGGAACGCGGGCATGGACAGGTCCTTCGCCAGCGTCGCGTCCGTCACCTTCAGGTTCGCGGCCAGGAAGGGGAAGCCCCCGGCCGTGCGGTTCTTCAGGAAGGAATCCTTGGCGTACGACAGCTCGTGGTTGCCCAGAGCAGAGGCCGCAAAGCCCATGTGCCCCATCACTTCGGCCGTCGGAGCACCCAGGAAGAAGGAGGAGATGGCCGGGCCCGTCCACAGGTCGCCCGTCGTCAGGGCGAGCGTGCCGGCATCCGGACAGGTCGCCTGGCCGTCCTTCAGCGGACCGGCACAGTGCTTTTCATCATTCACCCAGCGGCCCATCAGCTCCGCGGCGCCGCCCTTGCCGTCAACGGGCAGGAGTTGGCCACGGGCGCTGCCGGTGACGAGCACCGTCACCTCAGAAGGCACGGCGGGCTTCGCGGGCTCGGCCGCCGGGGGCGGCGTGGCCGGAGCCGGCGGGGGAGTCTTCTCACAACCCGCGAGGGCTCCCAAGGCGAGGACCAGCGCGCCGGACGACAGCGTGAGCTGGCGGGAAGGACGACGGAAGGGACGCAGCGAGAGAGGGTTCGGGTTCACGGCCGGGCCTTTAGCACATCCCCAGCGTGGTAGCGTGAGGCAATGACGGGCATGAAAGGCAAGGATTTCAAGCCTTTACAGGAGGAGAAGGACGGCGGGACTCCCAGTGGACGAGGGGACTCCCGGGGCCGGAACTTCGCCTCGGAGCTGTGGGGCGAGGTTCGGGGTGGCGCCGAGCACTTCCAGTCCACGAAGGGCCAGCTGCCCAAGGGCCGCATCCGCCAGTTCTTCTACGGGGTGGCCCTGCCCTTCCACATCGCCCGCGTCACGCTCGCGAGCCCCGCGGTCCGCGCCACCTACGTGAAGGTGACCGCGCTCCAGACGGCGTTCCTGTTGGCCATCGCCGCGGGGTGGGCGTTCCACCTATTCGACGGAGAACAGGAAGCGAAGAAGCAGGAGCGGCGGAAGGAGACGCCCGAGGCCCGCGCCGCGCGTGAGCAAGCGCAGGCCCGTATCGAACAGCGGGCGAAGGAGCTGGAGGCCGCGAAGGGTGATCCGGCCGCCATGAAGAAGGCGCTCACCGCGCTCGTCGAAGAGGCCGTCAACGCGGGCAAGACCGGCGACCTTCCTCCGGAAGAAGCCGCCACCACCGCAGAGGACGCGGCGGATGAGGCCGCCACCGCCGTCGAGGAGGCAAAGGAGGAACACGCAGCGGCCGAGCCGCAAAGCGGCTCCGCGCGGAACGCCGACGAGACCGCGAGCGACACCGGGGACGCGGAGGACTCCCTGGGCGACCAGATCTCCGCCATCGTCCGGGCGGAGGTGGAGGAGGCCCTGCGGGACGTCCCGGAGGCGAACGCGAAGGGCCCGCGCGTCCAGAAGGAACACCAGAAGAAGGGGTTCAACGTCGACGCGCCCAAGGTGCGCAACGGCATCTTCTTCCTGGGCAGCTGGGAGTTCTGGGCGCTCTTCTTCGGCTCGCTGAGCGCGGTGCAGTGGATCGTCGTCGCCCTGTCGCGCGACTACCACACGGTCCTGTCGCGCGAGGCCAGCCTCGCCACCGGTGTGCCTCCCGAGGACCCCGAAATCTCCCCGCGCGTGCGCCTCAACGTCCCCTGGCTGCGCGCGAAGTTCCAGCGCCGCTGGCGGGCCCTCATGCTGTTCCTGGTGGGGATTCCCGCCATCCTCCTGCTCTGCATCCCGCTGTGCTGGTTCCCGAAGTCGTTCACCATTCTCAGCAGCGTCTGGGGCTTCTGGTGGCTGCTCGTCTTCACCGCCGCCAAGAGCGACCGCGCGTGGATGGCCCCCGTCACGCGTCCGCCCTGGTTCGTGCGCGTCTGGAGCGCGCTGCCCGCCCTGCACGTGGGGCCCCTGCGCAACTACGCGGCGCGCCTGGCCCGCCGCTCGGAAGGAGTCGCCGCTCCCATCGCCGTCGTGGAGCGTCAGCCGTGGGTGTTCGCGGGGCTCGCGCTCACGCGGTTCGTGGGCAGCATCCCGCCGTTCCGCTGCTTCACGCGGCCGTTCATCCCGGTGGCCTCGGCGCACCTCATCGGCCTGGACCCCATGCAGCCGCCCGCGCTCAAGAGCGGTGAAGCCCCGCCCGCGCACGGCGCGGGGGACTGACTCACACGTCGGAAGGCGCGTTGCCTTCGGGCGGCAGGCCGCCAATGCCCTCCAGCGGCGAGGGGGGCTGCTGGGGGGCGCCCAGCTCCAGCCGCTGGCCCTCCTCACGGCGCGCGGGCAGGTCGATGACGCTCTGGAGCTGCTGGCTCACGGAGCGGAAGAAGCCCGTGAGCAGCTCCGGCCGGTCCGCGAGCAGGTCCAGGAAGTCGCGCCGGTCGATGACGAGCACGCGCGAGTCCACCGCGGCCACCATGTCCGTGGGACGGGGCGCGCCGTCCAGCAGGCTCACCTCGCCAATGGCCTCCTTCGCCTGGAAGCGCAGCACGTGCTCGCCGTTGCGGAACGCGTCCACCGCGCCCTCGACGATGACGTAGAGCGCGTCGCCCGGGTCGCCCTGGCTGTAGAGCCGCTGACCCGTCTTGTAGGACGCCTCTCGCGCCACCTCCGCGATGGCGGCGATGTCATCCACGTCGCTCTGCGAGAAGACGCTCACGCCCTCCAGGGCGAACATCCGTTGGACGATGGTATCGCTCATGTCACCCTCCTGCGGGAGCACGTCCAGGCCATTCACCCGCGCCACGTGGCGGGCGCACGCGCGCAGCACCAGGTCCTCACTCTGCACGAGCCCCGCCAGCCGCCGCCACAGACGGCCCGGCGCTCCAGGCGGCAACTCGCGGTGGTGGGCCTCCACCTGCTCCATCACCAGCTCGCGCTCCTCCTGCGCCACCAGGTTCTCCAGCAGCTCCAACGCATAGGCGCGACGGCGCGAATCGTTGCCCACCAGGTGCTGGTGGATGCGGCGCATGGCCTGCGGCGGATGCAGGAGGCCCAAGAGGAAGAACGAAAGCTCCAGCGCCTGATCCAACCGGTCGCCCACCGCGCGGGTGAGCAGCGACTGGGGACCCAGCGCCGCCTGCACATCGCGGAAGGCACCCACCAGTTGGCGGTACGTGTCGCGGCGGCGGCCCAGCGCCTCGTGGATGCGGTCCACGTCCACCGGGTGGTCCGGCTGCTCTTCACGCAGGCGCGACAGCTGCGCGCCGATGCGGAAGTGCAGCGCCGCGTCGTCGCGCACGTTGGAGAACAGGAGCGCGTTGAGCGCCGCGGACGAACCAATGCCGCGCAGCACGCGGGGAAGCTGCATCCGCATGGCCAGGGGCGCGGCCTTGTTGTTGAGCTGCAGCTCCAACAGCGGCGTCACCGCGTCGCCTAGCTGCACCAGCGACTCACGCGCGGCCGGACGCTCCTCGCGCCAGCCGAGGAACGGCAAGAGGCGTGGCGCCAGCTCCACGTAGCCGCCCTCGCCCACCGCCACCAGCGCCACGCGCCGCACGGAGATGTCCATGTCCTCCAGGTAGAGCGACAGCGGCCCCGCGAACCGAGGGTCCTTCAGCCGGCCCAACAGCCGCGCCACCTCGCGCCGCTCGGCCACAGGCGCGTGATCGCCCTTCGCCAGCAGCTCGCGCAGGGACTCCAGCGCCGCGGAGTTGCCCTGCGTGCGCATCAGCGCGCCAATGGCCGCGCAGCGCAGCCCCACGTCGGAGCTGGTGAGCAGCGGCGGCAAGAGCCGCTCCGCGCGCTCCGGGGACAGCCGCGCCAGGGCCCACACAGCCTGGTCGCGGGGGCGGCGGGGGCCCTCCTCCACCAGCCGCTCCAGCATGGGCGCCAGCTCCCGGGCCTCGAAGGACAAGGCCAGCGTCACGCCGCGCTCCTGCACGCGCTCGTGGGGATGGGAGAGGAGCGAGGCCAGGTGCTGCCGCAAGGGCGCGGCCTCCGCCTGCTCCAGCATGTCCACCGCGCGCAGCACCCGCTCCGGCGTGGGAGCGCCCAGCGCCTCCACGAGCAGCTTCTGCGCCTCGCCGCCCAGCTCCACCTCTTCCTCTTCGTGCGCGCCCACCTGCTCGCCCAGCGCCGTGAGGTACGCGGGCTTGAGGCGCACGAGAAGGAGGCCCAGCGCGGCGCACAGCGCCACCACCGCCACGGCCATGGTGATGCCGTTGGCGCCCCGGCCCGCGCCGATGAGCAGCAGGCCCGCCAGCACCACGCCGCCCTTGCGCAACAGCCCGTCCACCGCGCTGCGCAGCCCCTCGCGCTGCTCGTCCGGCACCGCCGCGTAGAGCAGCTGGATGCCCACGGGAAGGATGGAGTAGCTCACCGCCGTCTCCACCAGCCGCAGCAGGTGCACCGGCCACAGCTGCCCGGTGGCCAGCGTGGCACCCGCCAGCGGCGCGAGCACCAGCGGCACCAGCGCCAGGTACATGAGCAGGCCCATGCGCTTGAGCAGCCGCTCCGCCACGAGCAACTGGAACGCCACGCAGAACAGGCCAATCCACAGCTGCAGCGAGCCGAACAGCGCCGCCAGCCCGTCCTCGCTCAGCGTGCCCTCCACGCGCAGGCGGAAGAGGTAGTCCACGAAGGACGACAGCACCGCGAACGCGATGCCCAGCGCCGCCAGCACCTGCGCGTAGGGGCTCGCCCCCAGGTAGCTCCATGCCGGGAACCACGCCTGCAGCGAGCGCGTGCGCGGGGGCGGAGCCGGCTCCGCCTTGTGCAGGTGGTGGAAGATGGCGCCCGCGGCCAGCAGGCTCACCGCGCCGCTCACCACCACCGCGGGCGTGCCCAGCCGCACCGCCAGCGCCTGCACCAGCAGGCCGCCCGCGATGCCGCCGCCCATGCCAAAGCCATTGAGCACGGTGAAGGCCCGGCGCGCCTCGCGCGCGTCGAACGCGGACGCCATGCGGCCCCAGAAGCGGAACGACACGAACGTGCTGAAGCAGTCCGCGAACAGGTACAGCGCCAGCGCCGGCATGCGCTGCCCCGCGGACAGCGCCGCCGCCAGCCCCAGCGCCAGCACCCCGCCCACCCCGGTGAGGATGCCCGGGGACTCCGTGGGCGCGTCCGGCCGGGCACGAGGCAGCAGCGTCAGCGACGCCGTCATCAACGCACCCAGGAGGTAGAGGTACGGCAGCGCCTGGGACTCGAAGCGCGACAACACCAGCGCGTTCGCGGACGTCTTGAGCTGCGTCACTCCCGCGATGAGCGCGAACTGGAACGCACCCGCCGGCAGGACGCGGCGGTTCCAGGATGAAGGTTCAGAAGGGGCCACGGGCGCGGGAATGCGGACAGGATAACGTGGAGCCCGCTATTCACGAATAACACTCTTCAGGTCCCGCGAGCATCCACCCTCCCGTCGCAGTCGGCCGCCCGCCTGCCCGGCGTCGGAGCCAGACTCCGGACTGGGAGTCCTTGCGGCCCCCACGGAAGGACACTCCTGTGAGCCCCACGGAACGCCGGCCGCGTGGCGTACACTCCGGCGCCGTGACGCCCACCCCCGACACCCTGCTCGACGGCACCCACACGGTGCTGACCCCGGAGTACGTGGAGTTCCGCTTCACGCTGGCGGGGGTGTACTCGCGCTTCCTCGCGTGGCTGATGGACGCGCTCATCGTCGGCTTCGTCGCGATGGTGGTGCTGCTGGTGTTCCAGGTGGCCATGGCCGCGTTCCCGGGGTTCGCCAGCGCGCTGGGCATCGTCGTCTACTTCCTGGTGGACTGGGGCTACGGCATCACGCTGGAGACCGTGTGGGCCGGCCAGACGGTGGGCAAGCGCGTGATGTCCCTCCGGGTCATCCAGGAGAGCGGCGTGCGCATCGGCTTCTACCACGCGGCCCTGCGCAACCTGGCGCGCGTGGTGGACCGGCTGCCGCTGCTCTATCTCGTGGGCGGCTCGGTCGCGCTCGTGTCGCGTTCGCACCAGCGGCTGGGGGACCTGCTGGCCGGCACCATCGTCGTGCGCGAGCGGCGCCTCAAGATGCCCTCCGCCCTGGAGACGCGCGGCGAGGAGGGCCTGCTGGCGGATCCGCTGTTCGTCTCGCGCGTGAAGCGGCTGTCCACCGAGGAGCGGGAGCTGGTGCTGTCCGCGGCCCTGCGCCGCGAGGAGCTGCGGCTGGAGGCCCGGCTCACGCTGTTCTCCGCGCTGGGCGCACGGCTCCAGGACTCGCTCGCCATGGAGAAGCCCGCCCACCTCTCGGACGAGAAGTGGACGCTGCTCGTCGCCGCCGCCCTGCTGCCCGCCCCGGCGGCTCGCCTGGGGCGGCCCACGTCCGGACCTAGAAGTACGTCGCCAGGCCCACGGAGCCCGTCAGCGACGTCTGCGTATCCTCGTTGAGCGCGATGTAGAAGTTGTACTGCGCGCGCACGCCCAGGCTCACCGAGTCGCTGAGGAAGAAGTCCACGCCCGCGTTGGGCCCGATGCCCACGAAGTTGCTGATGCTCTCCTTGAACACGATGAGGTAGCTCACGTCCGTTCCGATGTACGGGCGGATGGTCTCCTCCAGCAGCAGGTAGCGGATGCCCAGCGACGGCGCCAGGCCCACCACGCGCTTCTCCGGCGTGGAGAAGGTGTCCGTCGGGAACATCAGCTTCGACAGCGAGACGACCTCGAAGCCGTTCTCGATGTAGAGGCTGCCCTCCAGGCCGATGAACGGCGTCCCCGCGAGGCCCGCGGTGCGCTTGAAGTCCATGTAGCCCAGCGACAGGCCCAGACTCCGGTTGGAGAACTGCGCGTGAGCAGGAGCCGCGCCCAGCAGGGCAGCGAGCAAGCCGAAAGCACAAAGGTAGGTACGCATGGCGAGGCACTCTACAGCCGGCCTAACCCCTGGAAAACAGCGCTGATTCAGCACAAGCCCGGCGTTGCCTCACGGGGTGGCGCTCTCCTACACTCGGCCGGCCATGCGTCTTCGCCTCTTCCTTACGCTGACCGCCGCCGTTTCCCTCTCCACCACTGCCTGTCTCAGCACGCCGCCCCCGCACGAACGGGCGCTCATCAACAATGAGCTTTGCGCGCAGGAGATGGCCAACGGGGACCTGCAGAAGGCGGAGACCTACTGCAACCTGGGCCTGGAGTTCTCCCCCCAGTACGCGGACCTGTGGGCCAACAAAGGCCTCATCGCCATGTACTCGGGCAACAAGGGCAAGGCGAAGGAGTTCTTCATCAAGGCCCTGCGCTTCAACCAGGAGCACCTGCAGGCCTACCAGAACCTGGGCGTCCTCTACCTGGATGAAGGCGCCTACGGAAAGGCCCACGACAACTTCAAGCGCGCCCTGCAGGTGAACCCGGACAACCTGGAGTCGCGCTACGACCTGGGCCTCACCTACATGAAGATGGGCAAGAAGAAGGAGTCCAAGAAGGAGTTCGACACGCTGCTCGCGGTCAACCCCAACGTGGCCAACGCCCACCACAACCTCGGCATCATGGCCTACGAGGAAAAGGACCTGGAGACGGCCTTCGAGCACATCTCCCAGGCCGCCCAGCTCACCCCGGACTCCTCGGAGGTGTGGCACGACCTGGGCACGGTGCTGATGGAGCAGAGCCGCTTCGCGGAGGCCCGCGAGGCCTTTGGCAACTGTGCCCGCCTGGATGAGAAGAACTCCAGCTGCCTCAACAGCCTCGCCGTCGCCCAGCGCAAGGTGGCCCTCACCGACTCCGCCCTCAAGGAGCTGAAGGACACCCAGACGGCGGAGAACAGCGCCCCGGCCATGTACCTGCTCGCGCGCCAGTACCGTGAGAAGGGCCTCCTCGCGGAGGAGGAGAGCGCCTACCGCAAGTGCGTGAAGCTGGATGCCAAGTTCGCGCCCTGCCACTTCGGCCTCTTCCAGATCTTCTCCGAGGCCCACAAGCAGACCCACGCTCAGACGGCGTGCAAGAACTTCATGAAGTTTGGTACCTCCGAGGAATTCCCCACCGAGTACACGACGTGTGAGAGATTCCTCGCCAACGACTCGTTCTAGCCGTCCCTTGGGGTAGCGACACACGCGATGAGCGTCCGTCTGACCGTCACACAGCGCAGCGAGGCCGGAGGCGCCTCGGGCCAAGAGGTCGTCCTCGACGACTCCGTCATCACCCTGGGGCGGGACAAGACCTGCCAGGTGGTGCTCCCGCAGCAGGCGGTGTCGCGCAACCACGCGCGCATCATCCAGGAGGGCACCCTCTACTTCCTGGAGGACCTGGGCAGCGCGTACGGCACGAAGATCAACGGCAAGGCGCTCCCCAAGGGGGAGAAGGAACTGCTGCGCAACGGCGACGTCATCGCCATCGCGCAGTACGACGTCCGCTTCGACAAGGTCGTGGAGATCGCCCCGGACGTCAGCGACAAGACGTCCTTCCTCGCGCGCGGCATCTTGAAGGACGCGATGCGCGGCCTCGCCGGCGGCGAGGAGCGCTTCCTGCGCTACATGAACGGCCCGCGCGAGGGCCAGCGCATTGAAATCTCCGAGGCCCAGGAGCACGTCTTCGGCCGCGACGAGAAGGAAGCCGACGTCATCCTCAAGGACGACCTCGTCTCCCGCAAGCACGCCAAGGTGCGCCGCGACTGGTCCGGCACGCACGTGGAGGACCTGGGCAGCCGCAACGGCATCAAGGTCAACAAGAAGCGGGTGAACCGCAAGGCGCTCAAGGACGGCGACGAGCTGGAGATTGGCGCCACCCGCTTCGTCTACGTGGACCCCGCCGAGCCCCCTGACGAGCCCGCGGTGAGCCTTGCCGCGGAGAGCTCCGCCGTCGTCCCGGCACCCTCGCC